>JAGNSH010000221.1 GCA_017988165.1 Giesbergeria sp.
GCTTAAAACTCAAAAGAATATATTTTTGTTAATTTATTGATTTTTTAATATAAGAACAGCCTGGCGCGTGGCTTGGCTACTACAGCCGGGCATGGCCTCGCCCAAATAATCGAGAAACTGCCGTACCGCCGGCGACAGCCCGCGCCGCGATGGAAACACCGCGTGGACGATGCCACGCTGGGGTGCCCAGCCCGCCAGCAAATGCACCAAGCGCCCGGCGCGCACGGCGTCGTGGCACAGATAGTCGGGCAACCAGCACATACCGGTGCCCGCCAGCGCGGCGCTGTGCAGCGTCAGCAGGTCATCGACGACGTAGCGCGGGCTGTGGTGCAGGGTGTGTTCGCGCCCCTCGGGGTCGATCAGGCGCAGGCTGGTGCGCCCGTCGCTGGCCGACATGGCCATGCTGTCCAGCCGTGCCAGGTCTTGCAAAGTGCGCGGCACGCCTTGGCGCGCCAACAAGGCCGGGCTGGCCACCAAAATTTGCGCGGCCTCGTCGAGCCGCTTGACCACCATGCTGGCGCTGTCGTCCAGCGTGGTGCGCACGCGCAGCGCCACATCAATGCCCTCCTCCACCAAGTTGACAACGCGGTTGCTGACCTGCATTTCGACGCGCACTTGCGGATAGCGCGCCAAAAACGGCGGCATCAAGTCGGCCAGCACAGTTTGCGCCAGCGTGATCGGGCAGGTCACGCGCACGGTGCCGCGCGGTGTGGTCTGCACTTGGGCCACCGTATCGGCCGCTGCCTGGGCGGTTTCGCGCAGTGCTTGGCAGTGGCGCAAATAGGCTTCGCCCACCTCCGTCAGTGACAGTTGGCGCGTGGTGCGCTGCAACAGGCGCACGCCCAGCTGCGCCTCCAGCGCAGCCACACGGCGCGACAGACGCGACTTGGGAACGCCCAAGGCGCGCCCAGCGGCAGCAAAACCACCGCGCTCGATCACTTCGGCAAAGTAAATCATGTCATTGAGGTCGTGCATGGCGGGCCTTTATTGTTCTAAAAATAGGACGAACAAGCGTAAATTTGGGGACTTATCACTCAATCGCACCAATTTTATAATCGACCCATCGCCACATCCAGTGGCACCTACGGCACTTCTTTGAGGACACACCATGCAACTGCTCCATATCGACTCCGCCATCACCGGCGCGCAATCTGTCTCGCGCCAGCTCACCGCCCAAACCGTGGCGGCGTGGCAAGCCCAGCATCCGGGCACCCACGTCAGCTATTTGGACTTGGCTGCTAACGCGCCCGCACATTTCACCAGCGACGCCATGGCACCGCGCACCGGCCAGACTGAGGGCTTGAGCGCCGCCCAGCAGCGCGAAAACGCCATCTCCGAGCAATTGGTCAGCCAATTTTTAGCGGCCGATGTAGTGGTGATTGGGGCACCGTTGTACAACTTTGGCATTCCCAGCCAGCTCAAGGCGTGGATTGACCGCATTGCCCAGCCCGGGCGCACCTTCCGCTACACCGCCAACGGCCCTGAAGGACTGGCCACGGGCAAGACCGTGATCGTTGCGTCCAGCCGGGGCGGCGTCTATTCGACCACTGAGGGCGGGCGCGCCATGGAGCACCAAGAGAGCTATCTGCAAACGGTGCTGGGGTTTTTTGGCGTCACCGACGTGCGCTTTGTACGCGCCGAGGGCGTTGCCATGGGCGAAGACGCCAAAGCTGCTGCCCTGGCCGCTGCGGCCCAGCACATTCGCGAACAAACGGCCCCGCGCTCGGCACCAGTGCCGGAAATGCAGGCCGCCTGAAGCGCACATCAAAACAGCCGCAAACCCTTATGCAGCAAGCGCTAGTAGCTATTATTTTTATAGCTTTTTAACGTACCTCCTCACCCCGCCTGCGTCGCCACGCCGGCCGCCTCAAAACTGGCCATCTCGCGCAGGATGGCACAGGCCGATTCGAGCAGCGGCCACGCCAGCGCCGCGCCCGAACCTTCGCCCAAGCGCAGGCCCAAATTGAGCAGCGGCTGGGCACCCAACTGCGCCAGCATCAGCGCGTGGCCCGGCTCGGCCGAACCGTGGGTAAAGACGCAGCGCTGCAAAATATGCGGCTGCAAACGTGCCGCTACCAGTACGGCAGCGCTGGTGATAAAGCCGTCGACGACGATGACGCGGCGCTCCAAAGCGGCTTGCAGCACGGCGCCGGTCAGGGCGGCCACTTCAAAGCCGCCCAAAGCCGCCAGTGCGTCCAGCGGCTCAACCGCATCGGCATTGACCGCCAACGCCTGCGCCAGCACGGCGCGCTTACGCGCGACACCCGCCGCGTCCAGCCCGGTGCCGGCGCCGGTGCAATCGTCCAGCGACACGCCGCACAAGCGCGCCAGCAGCAGCGAAGCCACCGAGGTGTTGCCAATGCCCATTTCGCCCAGCAACACGGCATTGCCGGGCAGGCCGCGCACCACTTCGCGGCCCACTTCTATCGCCTGCGCGCACTGCGCAGCGCTCATGGCCGGGCCGGTGGAAGCGTCTTGCGTGCCGGCAGCCACTTTGCGCAGCAGCAACTGCGGCTGACCGGCCAGCGCCGCGCGCGGTGCAATCTCGCGCGCCACGCCGCAATCGACCACCGTGAGCGCCAGCCCATGCTGGCGCGCCAGCACGCTGACGGCAGCGCCACCGGCCAGAAAGTTCTCGACCATCTGCCAGGTCACGTCGCTCGGAAAGGCCGACACGCCGCGCGCGGCCAGCCCGTGGTCAGCGGCGCAGACCAGCATTTGCGGCTGCTCCAGCTGCGGCGCTTCGCTGCCCAAAATCGTGCCCAAGCGCAGCGCTAATTTTTCAATAGCACCCAACGCGCCCAGCGGCTTGGTCTTGTTATCAAGGCAGTGCTGCAAGCGCGCGGTCAGGGCATCGTCGTGCAGGTCGGTGATGGTGGGGATGGTCGCAATAGCGTCAGCGAAGGTCATAAAAAAACAATCAAGGTTGAATCAAAGAAGCCAGCACACCCGGCACAAAGTGCGCTTGCAGCGCATCGGCCAGGCCGTCAAAAACGTTGTCCAGCGTGCGCACCGGCGCGCCGTGGCGCGCACCAAACAGCGCTTGCAATACGGCAGGGTCTTCCAACAGGCCGTGCAAATACACACCGAGCACATTGCCGCCGACGTTTTGCCACGCCACACCGGGCAGCACCTCGCGCGCCACGTCGCCCGCTTTGGCCATCGCCGGGTGCTGGGCGGTCTGGCCGTGGTGGATTTCGTAGCCCGACACCTGCACGCCCGATAACTTGGCCCAC
>JAGNSH010000064.1 GCA_017988165.1 Giesbergeria sp.
CCAGATACGCTGCACCGCGAGGTTTGGGGCCAAGGCTTTGCGCCGCCGACTTTCAGCGAAGAGGTGCAGGTGCTCAGCCAGCGCTTGGTGGGCGCCGACAAAAACCACCTGTCGCTCAAACTGCTGCACCACGGCCAGCCGGTCGACGGCGTCTGGTTTGGCCACACCGAGCAGTTGCCCAGCCGGGTGTTGTTGGCGTTTCGGCTGGACGTCAACGAATGGAAAGGCGAGCGCAAGGTGCAGTTTTTGATTGACGGCGCGCAAGTCTGAACAACTGGCGCCCGACAGCCAGCGCGCCAGCCAGCGCGCCGCCCGAGTCCTACAATCGCCCCCGTGCCTACCTCTCTCAACGCCGATCTGCACTGCCACTCTGTGGTGTCCGACGGCACGCTCACCCCCGAAGCCCTTGCCGAGCGCGCCCACAGCAGCGGCGTGCAGCTGTGGGCGCTGACCGACCACGACGAAATCAGCGGCCAGCAGCGCGCCGCCACCGCCGCGCACGCGCACGGCATGGACTATTTGACGGGCACCGAAATCTCCGTCACCTTTGCCGGCACCACGGTACACATCGTCGGTCTGGGGTTTGATGCCGATAACGCCGCTTTGGCCGAGGGCTTGGCCGCCACGCGCGGCGGGCGCGACAGCCGCGCCCAAGCGATGGCGCAAGACCTAACGCGCGCCGGCATCCACGGTGCCTACGAAGGGGCGCTGCAATATGTCAGCAACCCGGCGCTGATCTCGCGCACGCACTTTGCCCGCTTTTTGGTCGAAACCAAGGTTTGCAAAGACACCTACGAGGTGTTTCGCAAATACTTAGTGGAAGGCAAACCCGGCTTTGTCGAACACCGCTGGGCCAGCTTGGCCGACGCGGTGCGCTGGATTACACAGGCCCACGGCATGGCAGTGATTGCGCACCCCGCACGCTACCGGCTGACGGCGAACGAAGAATTTGCGCTGTTTTCTGAATTCAAACAGCACGGCGGCCAAGGGGTCGAAGTGGTGACCGGCAGCCACTCGGTGGCCGAGTACGCCGAATACGCCGATATGGCGCGCGAATTTGGCTTGGCCGCCTCGCGCGGCAGCGACTTTCACAGCCCCGATGAATCGCACACCGAACTGGGCAGCCTGCCCCCTCTGCCACGCGGCGTGACGCCGGTGTGGGAGCTGCTGGCCGAGCGCATTCAGCGCGCCGCCTAAACACACCACTCTTTTTACGATTGCCCGCTATGGCCCAGCTTTTTGAAATCAACCCCGACAACCCGCAGCCGCGCCTGCTGAAACAAGCCGCTGCGCTGCTGCAAAAAGGCGCAGTGCTGGCGGTGCCAACCGATTCAAGCTACGCCTTGGTCTGCCAAATCGACGACAAAAACGCCGTCGACCGCCTGCGCCGCATTCGCCAAGTGGACGACAAACACCACCTGACGCTGCTGTGCCGCGACCTTTCCGAATTGGCCAACTACGCGCGCGTCGATAACCGCCAGTTTCGCCTGCTCAAACTGGCCACGCCGGGCGCTTACACCTTCATTTTGGAAGCCTCCAAAGAAGTACCGCGCCGCCTGAGCCACCCGTCGCGCAAAACCATTGGCCTGCGCGTGCCCGAGCACAAGGGCCTACAAATGCTGCTAGAGCTGCACGGCGGGCCGCTGCTGGCCACCACCTTGATTCCCGCCGATGAGACCGAGCCGCTGAACGACGCGCAAGACATCCGCGCACGCTTTGAAAAACTGATTGACGCCATCGTCGACGCTGGCGCCTGCCCGCTGCAAGCCACCACCGTGGTCGATTTGACGCCGATGGGCCAAGGCGACGACGCGCTGGTGGTGCGCCAAGGGCGCGGCAGCTTGTCGGCGATTGGTTTGTAAATCAGGCGGTGCGATAGTTATGTCATTACCAGTGGAAATCACGCCCCTCATTCAAACCATTCTGATTTACGCCCTGCCGGTGCTGTTTGCCATCACCGTGCACGAGGCGGCCCACGGCTATGCGGCGCGCTATTTTGGCGACAACACCGCCTATATGCTGGGGCGCATCACGCTCAACCCGCTCAAGCACATCGACCCGGTTGGCACCATCGTGATGCCGCTGGTGCTGTACATCGCCACCTCGGGGGCGTTTTTGTTTGGCTACGCCAAGCCGGTGCCGGTCAACTTTGGCAAGCTGCGCAACCCCAAGCGCCACATGGTGTGGGTGGCGCTGGCCGGACCGGCGTCGAACTTTTTTCAGGCGATTTTTTGGAAACTGCTGCTGGTGCTGCTGGTGATTTCTGGCGTGCAAGAGCCATTTTTTATCGAGATGGCCCAAGGCGGCGTGCTGGTCAATTTGGTGATGTGGGCGTTTAACCTGTTTCCACTGCCGCCCTTGGACGGCGGGCGCATTTTGGTCGGCCTGCTGCCCCACAAGCAGGCGCACCTGGTGTCGCGCCTTGAGCCGTATGGCTTTTTTATCGTCATGGCGCTGGTGCTGGCCGGGGTGGTGACCTCCATTTGGCTGCTGCCGCTGATGTCCTTGGGCAATGGCGCTATCAACCTGTTAATGAGCCCGCTGCTGGCTTTGTTGCGCTGATTTTTTAATTTTCAAGAGTTTTTTCTATGAGCACCACGCGCTACCTCACTGGCATCACCACCACCGGCACGCCGCACTTGGGCAACTTTGTCGGCTCCATTCGCCCCTCGGTGGCTGCCAGTAAAACGCCCGGCGTCGAGAGTTTTTATTTCTTGGCTAACTACCACGCACTGATCAAGTGCGAAGACCCAGCGCGCATCCAGCGCTCGTCACTAGAAATTGCTGCCAGCTGGCTCGCCGCTGGCCTGGACCCCGAGCAGGTGGCGTTTTACCGCCAGTCCGACATCCCCGAAATTCCTGAGCTGACGTGGCTGCTGACCTGCACCACCGGCAAAGGACTACTGAACCGCGCCCACGCCTACAAGGCCAGCGTCGACAAAAACCACGCAGCAGGCCGCGACAGCGACGACGGCGTGACGGCGGGCCTGTTTATGTACCCGGTGCTGATGGCCGCCGACATCTTGCTGTTCAAAGCGCACAAAGTGCCGGTGGGGCGCGACCAAATCCAGCACATTGAAATGGCACGCGACATGGGCGCGAGTTTTAACCACCTGTATGGCGAGCATTTTGTGCTGCCCGAAGCGGCGGTCGACGAGCACGTCGCCACCCTGCCGGGGCTCGATGGCCGCAAGATGAGCAAGAGCTACGACAACACCATTCCGCTGTTTAGCAGCCGCGCCCAATTGCAAAAGCTGATTGGCGCCATCCTGACCGACTCGCGCGCGCCGGGCGAGGCCAAAGAGGTCGAAGGCTCGGCCCTGTTTCAAATCTACCAAGCCTTTGCCAGCGCCGATGAGGCCGCTGCGCTGCGCCAGCAGTACGCCGACGGCATTGGCTGGGGCGACGCCAAACAGCTGCTGCTGGACTGCGTTGACCACGCCATTGCCCCGATGCGCGCGCACTACCAAGAACTCATCAACCACCCCGCGCGCATCGAACAAACCCTGCTGGCCGGTGCCGAGCGCGCCCGCGCCGTCGCCACGCCGTTTATCCGCGAACTGCGCAGCGCCGTGGGCCTGCGCAGCTTGGTGCAAGCAGCGCCAGCTGCGCCCAAAAAAGCCGACAAAGCCAGCAAAGCCGCCCTGCCCAGCTTCAAGCAATACCGCGAGGCGGACGGCCAGTTCTATTTCAAATTCGTCGCTGCCGATGGCCGCTTGCTGCTGCAAAGCGCCGGCTTTGACGCGCCCAAAGCGGCCGGCCAAGCCATTGCCCAGCTACAGCAAGCCGCGCCCGATGCGTGGCAAGACAACGAAGCCGCTGCGCAACTGCAACTGGCCGATGGCATCAGCGCCAGCGAGGTCAGCGCCGCACTGCAAGCACTGGCTGAGGCACGCTAACAAGATGCGATAACACAGTTTTTTGATAGCTAGAAGCGCTTTCTGCATAAGGGCTACAGCCGTTTTTCATACCCATTGGCACGCCACCAAAGCAGCAATCGTGAATTATTGTTAAATGCGCGTACCGGGGGCAGAAAGGCGCTGGGTGCTTCCTATACTGAATTGTTTATCACCAGCCCACCCCCTTTGCACCATGCGTATCGCAGCGTTGGACGACGATCCGCTCCAGCTTGAATTTATTGGCCAAGCCCTCCAAGCCCAAGACCACAGTTGCCACGCTTTTACGACGGGCACCGCCTTGATGGACGCGCTGCGGCGCGAGCCGGCGGCGTTTGACCTGCTCATCGTCGACTGGGAGCTGCCCGACATCAGCGGCCCCGAAGTGGTGCGCTGGGCACGCCAGCAACTGGGCGCGCCGCTACCGATTCTGTTCATCACCCACCGCCAAGAAGAGCGCGACATCGTGCAAGGCTTGGAGTGCGGCGCCGACGATTTCATGGCCAAACCCGTCGGCCGCAACGAACTAAACGCCCGCGTGTCCTCGCTGCTGCGCCGCGCTTATCCACACTACGGCGGCGACAAGGCGCTTGAATTTGGCCCTTACCGGTTTTTGCCCGACACGCGCGGGCTGGAAATCAATGGCCTGCCAGTCGAATTGCGCCACCGCGAGTACGAATTGGCGCTGTATTTGTTTCAAAACCAAGGCCGCCTGCTGACGCGCGAGCATTTGTGCGAAACCATTTGGGGGCAGGTACCAGATATGAACTCGCGCACGCTGGACACGCATATTTCGCGCGTGCGCAGCCAGTTGGACTTGCGCCCGGCCAATGGCTACCTCATCACGTCGGTCTACGGCATGGGCTACCGCTTTGAAAGCGTCGATGCAGCCTAGCGAGACGGCTGTACCAGCACTTTCAGCGCTTCAATGAAAGAACCACTTTGATGCAGTTTTCTGGCGTTGATGTTGATGTTGGCGTTGGCATTGACCGCCGCTGCTGGCGCCCCGCCATCGCCGCCTTGCTGTGGTGCTGCGCCAGCACGCCGGTGATGGCCGACAGCGTAGCGCACACCGTGCAAGCGGGCGACACGCTAGAGGGCTTGGCCAAGCACTACCTGAACGCGCCACAACAATGGCCGCTGCTGCAAAAGCACAATGCCGTGGCCGACCCGCGCCGCCTGCGCCCAGGCAGCGTGTTGCACATTCCGGCGCACCTGCTGCCCAGCGCGCCAGCGCAGATCGATTTTGTGCAGGGCGAGGTGCTTATCCATGCCAGTGCCAGCGCCAGTACCCGCCCACTGCAACCCGGCAGTCCCCTGCCCGAAGGCACACGCCTGCAAGTGGGCGCCAATAGCTTTGTTGTGGTGCGCTTGGCCGATGGCTCGGTGGTGCGCGTGCCGGCGCAGTCAGAGGTGCAATTGCAGCAACTGCGCCGCACCGGTCGCACGGGGCAGGTGCGCTCAGTGATTGAGCTGCGCAGCGGCAGTCTGGACGCCGAAGTGCCCACCACCGGCGACGCCCATCGCCGCTTTGAAATTCGCACCCCGCGCGCCGCCACCAGCGTGCGCGGCACCCGCTTTGGCGTGATGCTGGCCAGCGATGGGCGCAGCAGCACCTCGGTGCAACAGGGCTCGGTGGCGGTGCAAGCACTGGCCGCCACACAGGCCACCGCCAACGCCAACGCCACAGATTCCCAGCGCACCCTGCTCGATCCGGGCCAAGGCGTGGCGGTGGCACCAGACGGCACGCTGGGCGCCGTGCGGGCGCTGCTGCCGGCACCGGACTTGTCGGCTGTGCCGACTACTTTGGGCGACGCGGGCATGGTGGCGCTGGCGCTAGGCCCGCAAAATGCTATCGAAAAAATAGCTAATAGCGCATACCCTGCTTGGGCTACAGGCCAAAAAGACCCAAAAAATCAAGCCCCGGTTCTTTATCAAGTGCAAATTGCCCGCGATGAAGGCTTGCGCCAAGTGCTGCGCAACGGCATTTTTGCCGCCGACGCCATCCGCTTGCCGGGCTTGCAAGACGGCCAGTATGTGCTGGCAGTGCGGGCGCTGGACGGGGCCGGTTTGGCCGGGCCGTTTGCGCGCCGCGCGCTGAGCATCAAGAGCCAGCCGGTGGCGCCGCTCTACCAAAGTCCGCTGCCCGGCGCCACCGTGGCCAGCAGTGGCGCCACGTTGCAATGCACCGAAGTGCCGGGCGTGGCGCGCTTTCATCTGCAAATAGCGCGCCGCGCCGACTTTGCCAAGCTAGCGCAAGACGCGCCCGATCAGCCCAGCTGCCAGCTGCACACCCGCGCGCTGGCGGTGGGTGCGTATTACTGGCGCGCCGCCAGCGTGCGTTTGCTGGCCGATGGCAGTGCCGACCACGGCCCGTTTGCCGCGCCGCAGCCGTTCAACGTGGCCGACCGGCCCAGCGCCTTGGCCGCAGACGCGCTGCGCATTGACCAGCAAGAGACATCCCAAACGCTGCAACTGCATTGGCCAGCCCAGCCAGGCCAGCGCTTTCGCCTGCAATGCGCGCGCGACTTGGCGTTTACCGAGCTGCTGTGCGACGAGGCGCTGACCACGGCGCATTGGCAGGCCAGCGCGCTGCCAGCCGGAGCGTATTTCGTCCGCCTACAAACGCGCGACCCGTCGGGCCTGGAGAGCGACTTTTCTGCGCCGCGCAGCATCTACATCGATGCACGCGGCGTGCAGTCCAGCGACGGCCTGAGCGTGTCGGCTTCAGACGGCCAGCCGCTGGGGCGACGCTGAGCGCAGCGCATGGGCTTTTTGGCCTCCAGCCGCAGCCGCCATCGCTTGCGCCGCAATGAATGGTGGCTGCTGACGCTGTCGCTGTTGGCGCTGGTGCTGCTGCTGAGCCCGCCCGAGCGGCTGCAGCGCATCAACCACTTGGTGCAAGACGCCGCGCTGCGCCTGCACCAACGCAGCCCCCAGCCCGAGATAGCCCTGATCGCCATCGACGAGGCCAGCTTGGCCGCCATTGGCCGCTGGCCTTGGCGGCGCGCGCTGCACGCGCAGTTACTCAACACCGTGGCGCAGCAACAGCCACGCGCGATAGCGCTGGATATTTTGTTCAGCGAGCCCGATTTGGACTACCCCGGCGACGACCTATTGCTGGCACACGCCTTAAGCGCCACTGGCCGCACCGTGCTGCCAGTGGTGCAGCGCAGCCACGGTGCAACCGATGGCACACACTCGGCGCAGACCGACTTGCCGCTGGCGCTGCTGGCCAATGCCGCCGCCGCGCTGGGCCACGTGCATGTCGCGCTGGGCAACGATGGCGTAGTGCGCCACCTGTTTTTGCAAGAAGGCCCGCACAGCGCACCGTGGCCGCATTTGAGTGTGGCGCTGCAATGCGCCGCTGGCGCCGCACTGCCTGAGTGCCGCGCCCCATCGACCGCTAGCACCAGCACGCTGCCCGAGCCGTGGGTGCAGCAGCAACACCAACGCATTGCCTACACCGGCGCTGTCGCGCAGTGGCCCAGCTACTCCTACATCGACGTGCTGCGCGGCCAAGTACCGGCCAATGCTTTTACTGACAAATACGTGCTGGTCGGCGCCGTGGCGCTGGGGCTGGGCGACGTGTTTGCCACGCCGGTCAACCCGTCGGCGCGCTTGATGCCAGGCGTACACATCGTGGCGCACACGCTGGATGCGCAACTGGCCGGCATCCAATGGCAAGCGGCGCCGGGCTGGATCAACACCGCCTTCAATGCCGTGCCCATTGCTGCGGCTTTGCTAGGTCTGTGGCTGCTGGGGCCGCTGGCGGGGCTGGCGCTGATAGCGGCGCTGCTGCTGGGCACCACCGCGCTGGCCTTGGCGGCGCCGTGGCTGTGGGGCGTGCCGCTGGCGCCAGCGGCGGCGCTGCTGGTGCTGGCGCTGGTGTATCCGCTGTGGAGCTGGCGCCGGCTGCACGCGGCGACGCATTATTTACAGCGCCAAATGCAGCGCCTGCAACAAGAAAATCTGCCGCTGTTGGCGCCGCTGCCTGCCCGTGGCGACTTTTTGCAGCGGCGCATGGATGCTGTCGAGCAAGCCACGCAGCAACTGCGCGCGCTGCACCGCTTTGTCAGCGAGAGTTTGGAGCAACTGCCCTCGCCCATTTTTGTCTGCAGCGCAGCGGGCGAAGTGGTGCTGGCCAATGCCGCTGCCCGCGCCTACGCCGCTAGCACCAGCACCAACCTCCACACCCCTAAGGCCACGCTGCAAGGGCGCTGCGTCGCCGAGGTGCTGGCGCAGCTGCGCTGCAGCGGCGACCAGCAGCCGCTGCTGAGCGCGCAGGCGCTGCAAGCGGGGCGCGTGCCAGCGCACAGCGAAGGCCAAGACGCGCAAGGGCGCAGCCTGCTGCTGCAATGCCAGTCGTTTGCCGCCAGCGACAAGGAGGCCGGCCAAGCCGGCTGGCTGCTGACGCTGGTCGATTTGAGCGACATTCGCCGCGCGCTGGCACTGCGCGACGAGGCGCTGAACTTCATCTCGCACGACATCCGCGCGCCCAACGCCTCCATCCTGACGCTGCTAGCGATGCAGCGCGCCAACCCCGAGCAGCTCGCTGCGCCCGAGCTGTTGGCGCGCATTGAGCGCTACGCCCACAGCGCGCTGGGCATGGCCGAGGGCTTTGTCCAACTGGCCAGCGCCCAATCACAGCCGCTGGCGCATGAGACGCTGGACTTGGTCAGCGTGCTGGAAGAAACCATCGACGACGCTTGGGTGCTGGCGCGCCAGCAGCGCGTCACGCTGCGCACACTCAGCGCCGCAAACGCGCCAGCGCCGGAAGTGGCCCTGTGCCAAGGTGACCGTACCTTGCTGCGCCGCGCGCTGGCCAACGTGGTGAGCAACGCGCTCAAATACAGCCCGCCCGATACGCAGGTGCTGTGCCGCATCCAAGCGCGCGCCGGGCACTGGGTGATCAGCGTGCGCGACCAAGGGCCGGGCATTCCTGGCGAACAAATGCAGCGCTTGTGTACGCCGTTTGCCCGCCTGCATACGCGCAGCCACCCCGGCATTAGCGGCATTGGTTTGGGGCTGGCGCTGGTGCAAACCGTGCTGCAACGCCACGGCGGGACACTGGAAATTGAGAGCACGCCGGGTGAGGGCGCGCAATTTAGCTTGGTGCTGCCGCAGGCCCAAGAGGCGTTGGATTGATTCAGCCTGAGCCGGCCCTCACAACTGAAACGCCACCGCGCGCACCACGCCTTCAAAAATATCGCGCAGCCACGAAGGCCGGCGCGCTTGGTAGGGCGTGGCCTGCGCCACTTGGCGGTCAAACCAATCGCTCAACCACTGCACTTCGGCCCGGCCATAAAACGCGGCCATCGCTTCGTAGTTCAAAAACAGGCTGCGCGCGTCCAAGTTGAGCGAGCCGCACAGCGCCAGCTCCTTGTCCAGCACCACCGCCTTGGCGTGCAGCATGGTGGGCGCCAGCCACACCTGCGCGCCGGCGGCGACCAGTTGGCGCAGCGCCCGCTCACGCGCCCAGTCGGCCAAGCGGTGGTTGGAGCGCGCCGGCAGCAGCACGCTGACCTGCACCCCGCGCCGACACGCCAAGCACCACGCGTCCAGCAAGGCGTCGTCGGGGACAAAGTACGGCGTCACGGCGCGGATGTGCTGCTGGGCTTGGTAGGCGCCCGACATCAGCAAAGAGTGCGCCGTGTCGTCGGCGTGGTCCGGCCCGCTGGGCACCCACTGCGCCAGCGCGC
Organism: Giesbergeria sp.; assembly: GCA_017988165.1. Taxonomy (GTDB): domain Bacteria; phylum Pseudomonadota; class Gammaproteobacteria; order Burkholderiales; family Burkholderiaceae_C; genus Simplicispira. Next base: position 9,599 of record JAGNSH010000064.1, read on the forward strand.
CCTGCTGGGGGGCGTTGGCGCTGGGGCGCAGTGGCACGCGGTTAAAGCGCAAGGGCCGCCCCCCGGCGGTGTGCCAGTCGGCCAAAAACTGCGCCTGCGCCTGCGCCGCCAGCGGGCCGTGGACGACAAAGCTCAAAT
>JAGNSH010000006.1 GCA_017988165.1 Giesbergeria sp.
GTGCGCGCCTTGGCGATGCCGGTCTGCAACACCTCTGGCAGCGCATCAAAGCTCTGGCCTTCGACCACATGGCGTTGCAGCAACCGGTAAGGCGCGGTCTGCGCCAGTCGGCTGTAGTCGCCAATCAGCGCTTCGTCCACGTCCGCCGCCGGCGCGCCAGCCTGCAACGCGGCGGCTTCCCAGAACGGGCGCCCCAGCATCAGCAGCACCGTAGCCAGGCGGTGCTGTTCTTCGGGGGCGCGGCCCAGCGTGTGCAGGCCCAGCGGCTGCGCGGTTTCGGCCAGCTCGTGCAGGTGGTTGTGCAGCAGGTCGATAAAGGCTGGGAACTCGCTGCGCGTGCGCTCGGGCGTCCAGGCCATGTCGCGGTCGATGTGCTCTTTTTGCACGGCGGCCAGCAGGTCAGTCTTGATTTTTTCTTTCACCACGCCATCGTCCTGCGCCAGCCAGGCGTGCAGCAGGTCGTGCATCTGCGTCAGCGCAGCGTGCAGGCCCGCCGGTTTGAACGGCGGTGTCTGGTGGCTGACGATGACCGCGCGGCCTCGGCGCTTGGCCTGCTGCGCTTCGCCGATGTTGTCGGCAATGTACGGGTAGGCCACCGGCACGTTGCCCACCGCCAGCATCCCGGGGTCAAACACCGACAGACCGCGCTCCTTGCCGGGCAGCCATTCCTGGCTGCCGTGCGTGCCAAAGTGGACCAGCGCATCGCTGTGCTGCTGCTCGCGCGCCCACAGGTAGGTGGCGAAGTAGGCGTGCGACGGCAGGGCGCTGGGCGAGTGGTACAGCGCCTTTTCCTTGTCGTCCCACTGCTCGCCGCGCGGCGGCTGCGGCAGAACAGCGACTTTGCCCAGCATCAGGCGCGGCACGACAAACACCGCCTGTCCGCCCCGGTGCAGCACCATGCTGGATTTTTCCGGCTCGCCCCAGCGCGCGCGCAGGGCGTCTTGCGTGGCAACGGGCAACGCGGCCAGCCACTGGCGGTAGCGCGCCATGGGCAGCGCATCGGCCAGACCGCCCTGCAGCAGCGGCTCCAACTCGCCCTCACGGTACGACGGCGCCAGCAGGCGTTGCAAGTTGCCAATCAACAGCGGCTCGGCGGGCGACTCGGTGTCGTAACCGGCGGCTTGCAGCGCCGCCAGCGTGGTTTGCAGGCTGCGCGGCACGTTCAAAAACGACGCCGACAGGTTCTTTTCGCCCGGCGGGTAGTTCCAGAAAAAAATCGACAGCCGCTTGTCGGCGTTGTGCTTGCGCTGCAACTGGGCCAAATTCAAAGCCTTGCCGACCACGGCGTCGGCCTGCGCGGCCATCGGCACGATTTGCTCGTCCGAGGCGCGCGTGGCCGCTGCCACCTGGATGTCCACCACCCCGGCGTATTCGGCCTGCGCCAAGTAAAACGGCACGTCCATCAGCACCACGCCTTGCGGATTGGCGGCCCAGGCAGCCTCGTCGCCGCGCCGGTACGGCATGGCTTGCAGCACCGGAATGCCTAAGCGCTCAAATTCGGCGCGGCGCTCTTGGGCATTCAGCATGATTTGCGTGTTGATCAGCACATCGGCCAGCCGGGTGCCGCCGGGCGCCAGCATCTGCTCCAGCGTGCCGGCCTCCAGCATCGGGCTGTAGAACGGCAGCGCCACCGCACCGCCGGCTTCAATGCGCGCAATCAGGTCGTCGATGAAGGCGGTCTGCATCGAAGCGATGTACTGCTGGTGCAGCGCCAGCGCCACCACCGGGCGGCGCTGCGGGTCGGCCGGATCGACGCCCTGCGAGCGCAGCCACACCAGCGGGTCGGCGACGATCAGGCCGGGCGCGCGCGGGTGGTAGACGGCGGTCTTGGGAAACACCACCGGCTCGGGCAGGGCGGGGGCTGCGCGGCCTTGCAGTTGCGCGGCCAGCGTGGCAAAAAAACCCTCAAAATTTTGCTGGCCGCCGTTGCTGTAATAGCTGATCAGGCGCCGCGCCACCGGTTCGGGCAAGCCGCCGCCCCAGGCCGGTTTGGCGTCATACAGCCAAGCGTTGGGCGCGCGCAGGCCGGGCAAGGCACGCGCCAGCCGGGCCTGCACCACGTCGTGCAAATAGCTGTCGATGAACACCGCATCAAAGCCCTTGAACAGGCCCTCGTCGGTGTCGGCGGGCAGGCGCTCCAGATAGCGCACTTGCAGCGCGATGCCGTGCGGGCGGGCCATCTCGGCCAGTTGGCGGAACTTGCCCGCAGGCACGTTGGAGGTGGCGATAAACAGCACCTGCGCCGCCTGCGCCGCCTGCGCTGTACCCAGCGGCGCCAGCGGTGCCAGCACCAGCAGGCACAGCGCCAGCCAGCGCCGCAGCCACGCCAGCAGGGAAAGAGTAGTTTTATTGGTCAAATCGGCCTCTAGCGCTTATAGATAAAGCGGTTACAGCTATCAAATACATAGTATTTAGCACTGCTATTGAGCAGCAGCGCACAGCTCAAAAGTCCACCCGCGCGGTGACGAACACGCGCCGTGCGCGTTCGGCGTAGCCAAAGTGCTCAGACTTCTCGGCCAGATGCACGTTGCCGATGTTTTCCAGCCCGGCACGCAGCACCAGCTTGCGGCTCTCGCCCAGCGGCAACTGGCGCCCGACGCTGGCGCTCCACAGCGCATACGAGGGCAGTGCAGCGCCATCGGTGCCGGTCTGGCTGCCGGTAAATTCGCCGCTCAGGCGCGCACTCCAGCCCTCGCTGCCTTGCCACTCTAGGCGCGAGGTCAGGCTGGTCGATGGCCGGTCGGCCAGCTTTTTGCCGGTGCTTTTGTCGCGTGTGTGCAGCAGCGTCAGGTCGTTGCTCCAGGCCATCTGGCGCGTCACGTTCCAAGTCATGCCGGCTTCTAGGCCGCGGATGCGCGCCGCGTCGACGTTGTCGTATTGGTAAAAGCGGCGCACGCCCTCGGTGCGCAGCAGGCGGTAGGTGATGAGGTCTTTGACCTCGGTGTTGAACAGCGTGGCGCGCAGCGACCAAGCCGGTGCCACCTGCCAGTCGGCACCCACCTCGAACGAGTTGGACGACTCGGGCCGGATATTGCCGTTGCCGGCAAAAGTGTGTGGCCCCTCAGCGCCGACGTAGTTGGGCGAAATTTGCTTGAGCGTCGGTGCCTTAAAAGCGTGGCCAAAACCGCCCTTGACCACCAGCGCCGGGCTGGCCTCCCACACCAAGTAGGCGCGCGGACTGACTTCGCTGCCAAAAATGGCGTGGTGGTCAGCGCGCAGGCCCGCCGTCAGCATCAGCGTATCGCTCAGGGCAATTTCGTCCTGCGCAAACAGCGCTTTGTGGGCGGCGTCGTCGGCACCGTTTTTCAGGCCGGCGTTCTCCAGTGTTTCTTTGCGCCATTCGCCGCCCAGCGTGATTTTGTGTGCGCCCAAGGCAAAGCTGGCGTGGCCGTCCAGCACGTCGTCGACCATGTTTTGCGGGCGCGTCGGTGCGGCGCCGTTGCTGGCGCGGTTGACGATGTCGATCTCGCTGCGGTAGGCACGCACTTGGCTGTTCCAGCCGTCAAATTTGCCTTGCCAGCCGATATGCGCCTGCGAGCGGTCGATGTCGTAGGTGCTGCGAAACACCTTGCCGCGCGAGTCGGTGTCGTACACCCGCTGCTCTTGGCCGCCGCTCCAGCCCGCTTCTAGCGTTTGCTGCGGCGTCAGGGCAAAACGGGCCGATAGGCCACCGTTTTTGGCGTGGCTGCCTTCAATTTCGGACAGCAACGGCTGGTGGCGGTTGCTCACCGGTGATTGGTGCGCCAACTCGGCATTGACGCGCAGGCTCAAGCGCTCGCCCAGCGGGCCAGCAGCAAATACCGAGGTCGATCCAGTCGACTCGCCCTCGTCCGAGCTGGTAGGCACGCTGCCCGAGACGCCGACCGAGCCCATCCATTTGTCTTTGGGCTGGCGCGTGATCAGGTTGATGACGCCGCCCAGCGCTTCCGATCCATACAGCGCCGACATCGGGCCACGAATGATCTCGATGCGCTCGACGGCCGACATCGGCAGCCAGCCGTATTGGTAGTCCGAGTGGCCGACCACGTCGTCCGACGGACTGATGCGCCGCCCGTCGATCAGGGTCAGCGTGTGCTTGCCCTCTAGCCCACGCAGCGCCAGTGTTTTGCGCCCGCCCACTTGGCGCGGTGACAGCGTCAAGCCCGGCGCGCCGCGCACCGCGTCCAGTAAGTCGGAGGCATTGCGCGCTGCCAGCTCTTCGCGGTCAATCACGGTGACGCTGGCCGGGGCGGTGCGCGCGTCCTGCTCGGTCAGGGTGGCCGTGACGGTGACGGCGGGCAAAGCCGTGCTGCTGTGCTGCGCATGGGCGCAGTGGCTGGCCAGCGCGAACGCGGCAGCGGCCAGTGCGATGGGGTGCAGGCGTAGGCGCAGGCGCAGACGCCCCTTCTCAGTAAGGTGGTTCATGGATAAAACTCCTGGAGTCAAGACAAAAAGCAAAGATCCAGGTGGCGGTGGCTGCCGGGCATCAAAACAACGAAAAGGGCCGTAGCGCTACAGCGGGCCGTAAAACGCCTCCGCTGGCAATTTGCCGCCAACCAGCGCTGGGTTGCGTGCCATCAGCTGGTTGAAGAAAAATTCCAACTCAGGCCGGGCGCGGGCCGCTGGCAGGGCGTCCAGCTGGCTCACGGCAATGGCGTCGGCCACGGCCTCGGGGGTCAGCAGGTCGATGTGTTTGGCCATCAGCGCGCCGCATTGCAGCGGCTGGGCGTGGCACCACGCCAGCGACTGGGCGTAGGCCTTGGTGACGGCGTCCAGCACCTGGGGCTGCTGGCGCAGCGTGCCAACGGCGGCAATGCCTGCTTGGGGCAAACGTGGTTGTTGCTTAAACACGCGTCCCCACTCTTGCTGCAGGTCGGCGCCCCGGTGCAGTTCTGGGGCGATCAGGCCGAGGGGGAAAGATTTGGTTTTGCGCAGCGCCAGCGACACTGCCGGTTCGGCCAGCAAAGCGTGCGAGACGCGCCGGGTGATCAGCAGCTGCATGGCCTCCATCGGCGTGGGCACATAGCGCAGGCGAAAGTCTTGCTGCGCATCCAGCCCCTGTTTGGCCGCCAGCAGCTGCAACAGGATGTCGGGCATATCGCCGCGAAACGGCACGGCAATTTCTTCGCCCCGGTAGTCGGCCAGTGTTTGGCGTTTTTTGTCGCGGGTGACGATCCACAGCGCGCCCCAGGTGGACACATTCAGCAGCGTGACGCCTGCGCCGCGGTTAAACAGGTTGGCCGCGACGTTGCTGGGCATGGCCAGCACGTCGGCTTTGCCGCCCATGGCCATCATGCGCAGCTGATCGGGGTCGCGCCACGCCACAAACTGGGTGCGCCCGGCAACGTGGGCCAGCGCATTGGTTTCGGCCATGTGGATGAGCGGCGCCGAGACGATGGCCGGCGGGCCCGACAGGGTGATGCCCTCGCGCAGCGGCGCAGCGTGCGCCAGCGCTGGCAGGCCGGTGGCGCTCAGAGCGGCCAGCGCGGCCAGCATTTGGCGGCGCGAAACATCAGCACAAACAAGATTCAGCACAGTGCTCGCCCTTAAAACTGGTAGCTCAGGCCGGCGGTGAAGCTGCGGCCCAAGCCTTGCAAATAACCGGGCTGCTCCGCCGTGGCGCGGTTGCGAATAACAAAAGCGCTGGCATAGCGTTTGTCGGTGACGTTGTCGGCCTGCACATAGGCGGCCCATGGGCCGTCGCGCCATTCCAGCTTCAGGCCCAACAGGGCGTAAGCGTCTTGCTCGGCACCGGCGGTGTTGGCGTGGTCGGTGGGGGTGCTGACCGGCATCCAGCGCACATTGGGGCCAAAGCGCCAGGCGCCAATGCGGTACAGCACTTCGGCATTGATCAGCTGGCGCGGTACGCCGGCAATTTGTTTGCCAGCGTATTCACCGCCGCGAAAGCGAAAATCGCTGTACGTCCAGCTGCTGCGGTAGTCCAGCGCGCCCACGCCCAGGCGCTGGCTGCCCGACAGGCCCAGCTCCACGCCTTGGTGGCGCGTGCCGCCACGGTAGTTGTAGGTGCCGACTTTGATGCCGCTGTCGTCGGTGGTCGAGATCAGCTCGTCGGCCAGCAGACTGCGGTACACGGCAGCGCTCCACTGCACCGCCTGCGCGCCCTCGCCCCAGCGGCCTGCGCCGCCCAACTCGATGGTGGTGGCGCGCTGCATTTTCAGGCGCACCAAGTCGGCCTTGGCGGCGGCTGGGTTGTTGGGTGCAACGCTGGCGCTGACGATTTCCCAGAACGTCGGCGCCTCGTGGCTACGGCTGAGGTTGGCCCACAGGCGCGTGCTGGGGCTGGCGGCCCAGTTGACACCGATTTTGGGTGTGGCAAAGCGCCAGCCCTGATCCAGCTGCGCGCCACTGCTGCGGCTGCGCGCATCGCGTGTCAGGTGGCTCCACTGGAGGCTACCCAGCAGCGTCCAGTCACTCGCCAAGCGCCAGTCGGCACTGGCCAGTGCTTGCAGGTTGTTGGCATCCAAGTCGTAGGCCCCAAAGCGCTGCAACTGCTGGCCGTTGGCCGGGTTGGTGGCGTACAGGTCGCGCTGCATATCGCTGTGGGTCCACGACAGGGCGGTGCGCCAGCCCAGTGCGCCTTCGCTGCCGCCAGGGCGGCCACTGGCCTGCCACTGCGCGCCACTGGTGCGGCTGTGCGTGACGGTGTGGCTGGTCATGTTGTTGAACAGATCGTCCGTATCCTGCCAATACACGCCGACCTCTTGGCGCAGCGTGTCGTTGCCCCAGCGCGAGCGGTTGGCCAAGCGCAATTGCGTGGCAGCGCGGCGCGGGTCGCGGTTATAGACATTGAGCAGCTTGTCTTGCGGCGTGTTGCCGTCGCCCATAACGCCGCGCGGGTCGCTGCCAATGCGGTCTTTGGGTACGACGTTGGGGATCTGAAAGTCCAAGTCCGTCCACGACAGGTAGCTGCGGTTTTCAAAACTGCCATCGCCTTGAAAGCCGACATTGGCCTGCACGCTGTCGCGCCGCGAGGCCGAATGGTGGCGATAGCCGTCGAAGCGGTCGCTGCTGATGGACACACGGCCATCGAGCCGCTCACCCATTGCGCCCACTGCCGCTTGTGCGCCGCGCCGACCGAAGCTGCCGCCCTCCAAGCGCAGGCGGCCTCGCTCATCGGCACCGGTGAGCGAGACAAAATCGATCTCGCCGCCCAGCGTAGTAGCGCCCGCCGTAGTGGCATTGGCACCGCGGCGCGCGCTGATAAAGGCGGCGTTGCGCGGCTCAATCAAACCAATGATGAACGAGCCATCGGCCTCGTTCAGCGGCAAGCCGTCTTGCAGCAACAGCACGCCCCGGTTGACCGGGTTGCTTTGGATGCCCGAGCCGCGAATGCTCAGGCGCGGCTGGTCGGTGCCGCCAAAAAAATCTTGCAGCACGATGCCCGGCTGGTAGTCCAGCGCATCGCGCAGCGTGGCCAAGCGCGCTTGCTTTTGCGGCTCGGCCAAGTTGGTGCCGCCTGGCACTTGGGCCAGCTGGTCGCGCTCACTCTGCACGCTTTGGCGCACTGGCAGTGCAGTGCTGGCGCGGCTCGATTGGACGGTGACAGGCGGCAAGGCAGCGCCCTCTTGCGCTACAGCAGCGCTGCCCAAGCAGGCAACCAGCAGCACGCAAGGCGCCCAAGGAGAGGAGAGTTTTTGAGCTGACAGCATAACAATCTAATTAATAGTGATTCGCATTTGCAATATCATACAAGAAAAAAGGTGTCATCCGAGTGGCACCGCCTGCTGCTGGGTGGGGGGGAAGCGACTTTTTCGAGCGCTGAGCGCGGCGCACCAAGGCGTGATTGGCAGACCCGCACTACGGGATTACCCGAATATTTTGTAGGGGTAAAGCGTTTCTCACAGCACACGCTAACTGCCTTTGTGCGTAGAGCTATTTGTTATTACTTGCCTGCAATTCAGGCTCTAAGCCATTGATTTTGTTGAGATAAGCGGTTTCTTTGGCAGGCAGCTTGGATTCATTTCCTGCTACAGTGCGGGAAACCGCCATAAAGTGGGAAAATAGCCCTCTTGGCCGTGCTTCTTCCCGCTTAAATCAGTCAGAACCGAGGGCAGGGCGTTTGTCTGTGTTTCAGACCCACTGACCCTTACCACACACCCACACGGATGCTTTATGGTTTTTCCCCGTCCCGCATGGGAAAAATTTTGCGAATGCTTTGCCCCGCAGCCTTCGTTGTCTAAAGGCGCCGCATGACACCAACCCCATCCCACTGCCTGCCCCGCCCCCACACCACCGTGCTGCTGGATGAAGCCGTGCAGGCTTTGCTGGCCGGCGCCGATGCACTGACGCAAGGCACATGGATTGATGCCACCTTTGGCCGAGGCGGGCATTCGCGCCACATTCTTTCGCGCCTAGGCCCGCAAGCGCAGTTGTTGGCCTTTGACAAAGACCCCGAAGCCATCAGCGCCGCTGCGCTTATCGAGGACGCGCGCTTTTCGATTCGCCACGAGGGCTTTCGCCACTTGGCCGATTTGCCACCCGCCAGCGCCGCTGGTGTGCTGATGGACTTGGGCGTCAGTTCCCCCCAAATTGACAGTCCTGAGCGCGGTTTTAGCTTTCGCTTTGATGGCCCGCTGGATATGCGCATGGACACCACGCGCGGCGAGAGCGTGGCGCAGTGGTTGGCACAGGCCGAGGTGGGGCAGATTGCAGAGGTAATACGTGAATATGGTGAAGAACGGTTTGCTGGCCCCATTGCAAAGGCGATTGTTGCTCGCCGACAAGAGCGTGGCCCGCTGGCGACAACCGCCGAATTGGCCGACCTCGTGGCTGGCACGGTCAAGACCCGCGAAGCAGGCCAAAATCCGGCCACACGCACCTTTCAGGCTTTTCGGATTTTTATCAACGCCGAGCTGCAAGAGCTGCAACAAGCCCTAGCGGCCAGCTTGTCGGTGTTACAGCCGGGCGGGCGTTTGGTGGTGATCAGCTTTCATTCGCTCGAAGACCGCATCGTCAAGCAGTTCATTGCCGAGCACTCCAAAGAGGTCTATGACCGGCGCGCACCGTTTGCGCTGCCCCAGCCGATGCGCCTGAAGGCGCTGGCGCGCATCAAACCCAGCGCCGCCGAAATTGCCGCCAACCCACGCTCGCGCAGCGCGGTGATGCGGGTGGCCGAGCGCACACAGGTGCCTGCATGAGCCTGTCGGCGCTGAGGCTGTCGGGGGGCTGCGCATGATGCGCCTGAACCTGTTGCTGCTGCTGGCGGTGCTGGCCAGCGCTTTGTATTTGGTGCGTACCCAATATGACTCGCGCCTGCTGTACACCGAACTTGACCGCGCGCACAGCGAAGCGCGCCGCCTAGAGCTAGAGCACGAGCGCCTGCGGGTAGACAAGCGCGCACAAGCCACGCCGCTGCGCGTGGAAACGCTGGCGCACACCCAACTGCATATGCGCACGGCGACGCCGTCGATCACGGAATATGTCCGCGATGGCGCTGGCGCGGCAGCGGCTGCGGCCGCGGCCAACGCAGTCACCAAGGACGCGCCATGAGCCACCGCAGCATTCGCTACACCTCCAGTCCGCTGCTGGCCAGCAAAACGCCGCCGGGGCGCAGCAAGTTGATCGTCGGCGTTATTGCCGCCGCATTTTTGGGCTTGGGCGCGCGCGCGGCCTATGTGCAAGTGATAGACAACGCTTTTTTTCAGCGCCAGGGCGAGGTGCGCTTTGCCCGCACGCTGGATTTGCCGGCTTACCGGGGCAAGCTGCTCGACCGCAATGGCTTAATTCTGGCTTCCAGCGTGCCAGCGGCCAGCATTTGGGCGATTCCTGAAGACGTCAAACAAGACGATCCGCAGGTACGCGCCCAACTCAAAGAGCTGGCCAAGCTGATGGAGACGCCGCTGCCCAGCTTGATTGCCAAGCTGGCCGAAGAGGATAAAACCTTCGTCTGGCTCAAGCGCCAGTTGGACTGGGAGGTCGGCGAAAAAATCACTGCGCTGGGCATTACCGGCATTTACCTACGCAAAGAATACAAACGCCAATACCCCGAGGGCGAGTCGAGTGCCCATGTCGTCGGTTTTACCAACGTCGAAGACAAGGGCCAAGAAGGCATGGAGCTGGCCTTTAACGACCTGTTGGCGGGCAAGGCTGGTTCGCGCCGCGTCATCAAAGACCGCATGGGCCGCGTCGTCGAAGGCGTGGGTGAAATCGTGCCGCCGATGGATGGGCGCGATATGCAGTTGTCCATCGACAGCAAAGTGCAGTTTTTTGCCTACCAAAAACTGCGTGACCAAGTGATTGCGCACAAGGCCAAGGCCGGCAGCGTGGTGGTGCTGGACGCCATCACCGGCGAAGTGCTGGCGCTGGCCAATTACCCCAGTTATGTGCCCGACAAGCGCCAAAACTTGACTGGCGAACAACTGCGCAACCGCGCCCTGACCGACACCTTCGAGCCCGGCTCGACCATGAAGCCATTCACGATTGGCTTGGCGCTCAACAGCGGGCGGGTGCGCCCCGGCACCGTGGTCGACACCACGCCGGGACGCGTCACCATCACGGGCTCGACCATTTCAGACACGCACAACTACGGCGCGCTCACGGTCGAAGGCGTCATCCAAAAATCCAGCAACGTCGGCACCACCAAGCTGGCCATGCAAATGCCCGCGCGCGAGATGTGGGAGACCTTCTCTGCCGCCGGGTTTGGGCAAAAACCGCAAATTGCCTTTCCCGGCGCTGTCAGTGGCCGCCTGCGCGCCTACAAAACTTGGCGCCCGATTGAGCAGGCCACCATGTCATATGGCTACGGCCTGTCGGCCAGTTTGTTTCAAATGGCGCGCTCCTACACCGTGTTTGCCCACGACGGCCAAATCATCACTGCCACCATGCTCAAGAGCAACCAGCCGGCGCTGGGTGTGCCGGTGTTTTCGCCGCAAACCGCTGCCCAAGTGCGCAAGATGCTGCAAATGGCCGCTGGCCCCGGCGGCACCGGCCAGCGGGCGCAAACGCAGGGTTATTCGGTCGGCGGCAAATCGGGCACAGCGCGCAAGCAAATTGGCAAAACCTATGCCACCGGCAAATACCGCGCTTGGTTTACCGGCATGGCGCCCATCGACAAGCCGCGCATCATCGTTGCGGTGATGGTGGACGAACCCAACAACGGCACCTATTACGGCGGCACCGTCGCCGCGCCGGTGTTCAGCGAGGTGGTGCAGCAAACCCTGCGCATGATGGGCGTGCCGCCAGATATGGCGGTCAAGCCGCAAATCGTCGCCGATGTGCTGGAGGAGACGCAGTGATGCGCCGGCTAGAGCACGCCGCAGCGGCGGTGCAATGGCTGCGCCAGCACGTCACCGGCACGCTGCACACCGACAGCCGCCTGATCGCCCCCGGCGACGGCTTTATTGCCTGGCCCGGCGCCGCCACCGATGGCCGCGCCCATGTCGCCAGCGCCACCGCACGCGGCGCCAGCGCCTGCTTGGTAGAACAAGTGGGCGCCGAGGCGTTTGACTTTGCCGGCGCCTGCGTGGCCACGCTGACCGATTTGAAAGCCGCCACCGGCGACATCGCCGCACAGTGGTTTGGCCAGCCTTCGCAGTCACTCCATGTGGTGGCCTTTACCGGCACCAATGGCAAAACCAGCAGCGCTTGGTGGCTGGCTGATGCGCTACAAAAATGTGAGCTGAAAGCGCTTATTCCATGCGGGCTAGTGGGCACTTTGGGCATGGGAGTGCCTCCGCAGCTCGAAAACACCGGCATGACCACGCCCGACCCAGTGCGCTTGCAGCGCGCATTTCGCCAGTTTGTGGATGCTGGCGTGCGCAGCTGCGCCATCGAAGCTTCGTCGATTGGCTTGGCCGAGCACCGGCTGGCGGGCACACGCATTCGCGTGGGCGTGTTTACCAACTTCACGCAAGACCACTTGGACTACCACGGCAACATGGACGCTTATTGGCAGTCCAAGGCGGCGCTGTTTGACTGGCCGGGTTTGCAAGCGGCAGTGATCAACATCGACGATGCCCACGGCGCTGCACTGCACGCGGCACTGGCAGCGCGCAGCTTGGAGGTGTGGAGCGTGTCGATGCAGCGCAGCGCGCGGCTGCAAGCACAAGACATAGGCTTTGGCGACACGGGACTGCGCTTTACGGTGGTCGAAGGCGGCGAGCGCCATGCGCTGCACACGGCGCTGATTGGCGACTACAACGTCGCCAACCTGCTCGGGGTGATTGCCGCTTTGCGCGCGCTGGGCGTACCGCTAGCACGCGCGGTATCGGCCTGCGCCAGTCTGCTGCCGGTGCCGGGGCGCATGGAGCGCATCGTGCTGGCAGGCCAGCCGCTGGTGGCAGTGGACTACGCCCACACGCCAGACGCACTACAGCAAGTGCTGCGCGCCTTGCGCCGGCTGGCGCAAGAGCGCGGTGGTCAGCTGTGGTGCGTGTTTGGCTGCGGCGGCGACCGCGATGCCAGCAAACGCCCGCTGATGGGCGCTGCCGCGCAACACCATGCCGACTGGGTGGTGCTGACCAGCGACAACCCGCGCAGCGAAGACCCAGCGCACATCCTGCACCAAGTCTTGCAAGGCACGATTGCCGGCCAAACCGTGCGCGTCGAAGTGGACCGCGCTAGAGCCATTGCACTGGCCCTGGCCGAGGCCGACGCCCGCGACGTGGTGCTGATTGCCGGCAAAGGCCACGAAGATTACCAAGAGACGGCGGGCGTGCGCCAGCCGTTCTCAGACATGGCCCAAGCGCGTGCGGCGCTGCAAGCCCGAGAAAGCATTTGAATGAGCATGATGAGCTTGCAACAGGCGCTGGCCTTGATTCAGCAGCGCATTCCCCAAGCCCGCTTGGTGGGCGATGGCGATGGCGGCGCGGTTTGTTTTTCGCGCGTCCACACCGACAGCCGCAGTCTGCAAGCGGGCGATTTGTTCGTCGCACTGCAAGGCGAGCGCTTTGACGCCCACCAGTTTTTGCCTCAGGCCGCCCAAGCTGGCACTGTGGCGGCGCTGGCGCACGGCGGTTTGCAAGCCGCTGGTTTGGTTGGCATTGAAGTGCCCGACACCCTGCTGGCGCTGGGCGCGTTGGCAGCGGGCTGGCGCGCGCAGTGTGACCTGCCGCTGATAGCCGTCACCGGCAGCAACGGTAAAACCACCGTCACGCAAATGCTGGCGTCGATTTTGGCGGCGCACGCTGGCAGTGCGGCGCTGGCGACGCAAGGCAATTTCAACAACGCCATCGGCGTGCCGCACACCCTGCTGCGCTTGACCGCGCAGCACCGCATCGCCGTGGTTGAACTGGGCATGAACCACCCCGGCGAAATCGCCCAGCTGGCCGCCATGGCGCAGCCGACGGTGGCACTGGTCAACAACGCGCAGCGCGAGCACCTGGAATTCATGCACACCGTGCAGGCCGTGGCCGAAGAAAACGGCAGCGTGCTGGCGGCTTTGCCCGCCGACGGCGTGGCCGTGTTTCCGGCGGGTGACGCCTACAGCGCGCTGTGGCGCAGCTTGGCGGGCGTGCGCCGCTGCATCACCTTTGGCGCTGCCGACGAGGACGCTGACGTTTACAGCACCCAAGCCGACTGGCAAGGCAGTGCGTGGCAAGTGCGCATCGCCACACCGCAGGGCCCGCTGGCTTGCTCGCTGGCGATTGCCGGGCGCCACAACGTGCGCAATGCGCTGGCGGCCACGGCTTGCGCACTGGCCGCTGGCGTGCCACTGGCCGCCATTGCGCAAGGATTGACGGCGTTTGTTCCGGTCAAAGGCCGCTCGCGTGCTTTTGGCGTGCAGCACGGCGCGCGCCACATCACGGTGGTGGACGACAGCTACAACGCCAACCCCGACTCGATGCACGCCGCCATTGCGGTGCTGGCCGAGCTGCCCGCGCCGCGCCTGCTCGTCATGGGCGATATGGGCGAAGTCGGTGACCAAGGGCCGCAGTTTCACACCGAGGCCGGTGCCCACGCGCGCGCTTGTGGCATTGAGCAGCTGTTCACGCTGGGCGTGCAATCGGCGCAGGCCAGCGCCGCTTTTGGCACCGCCGGGCGGCATTTTGACAACATGGCGCAGCTGCAAGCAGCGCTGCAAGCACAACTGCCCACGCTGGGCAGCGTGCTGGTAAAGGGGTCGCGGTTTATGAAGATGGAACAAGTGCTGGACGCACTGGACGCACTGGACACCGTGGCTGGGAGCGCTCCATGCTGATGTGGTTGGCGCAGTGGCTGCAAAGCGTCTCCAGCGATTTTGGTTTTTTTCGTGTCTTTCAGTACCTGACGCTGCGCGCCGTGCTGGCGGCGCTGACGGCGCTGCTGATTGGCCTGATCGCTGGCCCGCGCGTCATCCGGCGCTTGGCAGAACTCAAAATTGGCCAGCCCATCCGCACCAACGGCATGGAAACGCACCTGGTCAAAAGCGGCACCCCGACCATGGGCGGGGTGCTGATTTTGCTGGCCATCACGGTCTCCACCCTGCTGTGGGCCGACTTGTCCAACCGCTTCGTCTGGATCGTGCTGCTGGTGATGCTGGGCTTTGGCGCCATTGGCTGGGTCGACGACTGGCGCAAGGTGGTCAACAAAGACCCCAACGGAATGCGCTCGCGCGAGAAATATATGTGGCAGTCCCTCGTTGGCTTGGTGGCGGCGCTGTATTTGGTGTTCAGCATCTCCGAAAGCTCCAACTACAAGGTGCTGGAGCTGTTTGTCTCGTGGGTGCGCTCGGGGCTGGACGTGGATTTGCCGGCGCAAGCGGGTTTACTGCTGCCGTTTTTTAAAGAAGTCAGCTACCCACTGGGCGTGCTGGGCTTTGTCATCCTGACCTATTTGGTCATTGTGGGTTCGAGCAACGCCGTCAACCTGACCGACGGCTTAGACGGCTTGGCCATCATGCCGGTGGTGATGGTCGGCTCGTCGCTGGGCGTGTTTGCGTATGTGGTCGGCAGCACGGTGTATTCCAAGTATTTGCTGTTTCCGCACATTCCTGGCTCGGGCGAGTTGTTGATTTTTTGCGCCGCCATGACCGGCGCGGGGCTGGCGTTTTTGTGGTTTAACACCCATCCGGCGCAGGTGTTTATGGGCGATGTGGGCGCGCTGGCGCTGGGCGCGGCGCTGGGCACGATTGCCGTCATCGTGCGCCAAGAAATCGTGCTGGCCATCATGGGCGGCATTTTTGTCATCGAAGCCATTTCGGTGATGTTGCAGGTGACGTGGTTCAAATACACCAAAAAACGCTATGGCCAAGGCCGGCGCCTGCTGAAAATGGCCCCGCTGCACCACCACTTTGAAAAGAGCGGCTGGAAAGAAACACAAGTGGTAGTGCGCTTTTGGATCATCACCATGCTGCTGTGCTTGGTGGGTCTATCCACCTTGAAACTGCGATGAACACCGACTTCTCTCCCGTACCAGAGCTGATGACTCCTTTGCAAGGCCGCAAGGTTTTGGTGTTGGGCTTGGGCGACTCGGGCTTGGCCATGGCGCGCTGGTGCGTGCGTGCCGGCGCGCAAGTCACCGTGGCCGACACGCGCGCCGCACCGCCGCAGTTGGCCGCCTTGCAGGCCGAGCTGGCGCAGGTGCGCTTTGTCGCCGGCGCCTTTGATGCGCAGCTGGTCAACGGCCAAGGGCTGGACGCCATTTACCGCTCGCCTGGGCTGAGTCCAGCCAGCATCAATCCTATTTTGATAGCTGCAAGCGCAGGCGGAATAAGGGCTGGAGGCGAATTAAGCTTATATTCGATGGCGCTGCGCACTTTGCGGGCAACACAAGGCTACGCGCCGGCGGTGCTGGCCATTACGGGCACCAATGGCAAAACCACCGTCACCTCGCTGACGCGCCAACTGATTGAGCGCGCCGGCCAATCGGTGGCCGTGGCCGGCAACATTGGCCCGACGCTGCTCGATACCCTGACAACGCACCTCGACGCCGGCACGCTGCCGCAAGTGTGGGTGCTGGAGCTGTCGAGCTTTCAACTCGATGGGGTGGATGACTTTGAGCCCAGCGCAGCCGTGGTGCTCAACGTGACACAAGACCACTTGGACTGGCACGGCAGTTTGGCCGCTTACGCCGGCGCCAAAGCACGCATTTTTGGCACCACGGCGCTGATGGTGCTCAACCGCGAAGACCCGGCGGTGATAGCGATGCTGCCCGAGCCGACGCGGGTAAAGCTGCAAAAACCGCAGTGGCGCACTTACACCACCTTTGGCGCAGACCTGCCCCAGCGCCCCGGCGACTTTGGCATTGAAACCGTCAACGGCATGGCGTGGTTGGTGCGCGCGCAGCCGGCAGATGACACGCCGCAGCGGCGCACGCGCGGCACCAGCGCCAGTATTGAGATCGAGCCGCTGCACATTCAGCGCCTGATGCCGGCGGACGCGCTGCGCATCCGGGGCCGGCACAACGCCACCAATGCGCTGGCCGCGCTGGCGCTGGCGCAAGCGGCTGGCGGCGCGCTGGGCCCCATGTTGTACGGCCTGCGCGAGTACCACGGCGAGCCGCACCGGGTGCAGTCCATCGCCCTGATCGATGGCATTGAATACTTTGACGACAGCAAAGGCACCAACGTCGGCGCCACCGTGGCCGCTCTGGCCGGCTTGGGCGCCGATCGGCGGGTGGTGGTCATCTTGGGCGGCGACGGCAAGGGACAAGACTTTGCCCCGCTGGCCGTGCCGGTGGCGCGCTATGCCCGCGCCGTGGTGCTGATAGGGCGCGATGCGCCTTTGATTCGCAGCGCGCTGGCGGACGCTGGCGTGGCGCTGCTGGACGCGCCCGACATGGCGCAAGCCGTGCAAAGCGCCACCGAGCGCGCCCAACCGGGCGACGCCGTGCTGCTGTCGCCGGCCTGTGCCAGTTTCGATATGTTCAACGGCTACGAGCACCGCGCGCAGGTTTTTGGCGCCGCCGTGCAGGCCCGGGCGCATGACGCCGGACAAACCTTGGAGGGTGCGCCATGAGCCGCCAACCCAGCGCCTTGCGCCGCCTGGCCGGCTGGTTTGGCGGCCTGCCCAGCAAGGCGGTCGACGTGCTGCCGGTGCGTGTCGGCGGCACCGAATACCGCCGCACCACCGCCACACCAGCGCACGTGCTGGGCTTTGACCAAACGCTGCTCTGGGTCGTAGTGGCGCTGCTGGCCTGGGGGCTGGTGATGGTGTATTCAGCCTCGATTGCCATGCCGCAAAACCCGCGTTTTGGCAAGATTGCGCCAACGCATTTTTTGGTGCGCCACGCCATGTCGCTGGTGATTGGTTTGGTGGTGGCGCTGCTGGCGTTTCAGATTTCTATGGCCACCTGGGAGCGCTCGGCGCGGGCGCTGTTTTTGCTGTCGTTTGGTTTGTTGGTGCTGGTGCTGGTGCCGCACGTGGGCACGGTGGTCAATGGTGCGCGGCGCTGGTTGTCGCTGGGGGTGATGAATTTTCAGCCGTCCGAGCTGGCCAAATTTGCCGTGCTGATTTACGCCGCCGACTACATGTGCCGCAAGATGGACGTCAAAGAGCATTTCTTTCGCGCCGTGCTGCCCATGGGCTTTGCCATCGGGGTGGTGGGCGCTTTGTTGCTGGCCGAGCCAGACATGGGCGCCTTTATGGTGATTGCCGTGATCGCCATGGGCATTTTGTTTTTGGGCGGCGTCAACATCCGAATGTTCATCATGATTGGCACGGTGCTGGTGTCGGCCTTTGGGCTGATGATTGCCTTTAACGACTACCGGCGCGCGCGCATTTTTGCCTACCTTGACCCGTGGAGCGAGAACAACGCGCTGGCCAAGGGCTATCAGCTGACCCATTCGCTGATCGCCATTGGCCGTGGCGAGGTGTTTGGTGTCGGGCTGGGTGGCAGTGTTGAAAAACTGCACTGGCTGCCCGAGGCGCACACCGACTTCATGGTCGCCGTGATTGGCGAAGAGTTTGGCCTGATGGGCGTGCTCACCTTGCTGCTGCTGTTTTTGTGGATGACGCGGCGCATCATGAACATTGGCCGCCAAGCGATTGCGCTTGACCGGGTGTTCTCGGGGCTGGTGGCGCAAGGTGTGGCTATCTGGATGGGTTTTCAGGCCTTCATCAACGTCGGCGTGAACTTGGGTGCGCTGCCCACCAAGGGCTTGACGCTGCCTTTGATGAGCTTTGGCGGCTCGGCCATTTTGATGAACATGGTGGCGCTGGCAGTGGTGTTTCGCATCGACTACGAAAACAAGCTGCTGATGCGCGCCGGCGACAGCACCTCTGCCTCGGCGCGCAGCCACGGGGGCTCGGCATGAGCGCAGCGGCGAATAAAACAGCGTCTGGCAAAACCGCCCTCATCATGGCCGGCGGCACCGGCGGTCACATTTTTCCGGGACTGGCCGTCGCCCAAGAGCTGCGCGCGCGCGGCTGGCGCGTTCACTGGCTGGGCGCACCGGCCAGCATGGAGGCGCGCATCGTGCCGGCGCACGGTTTTGCGCTGGAGACGATTGATTTTTCTGGTGTGCGCGGCAAGGGCGTGATGACGCTGCTGCGCTTGCCGCTGCGGCTGGCGCGGGCGTTTTGGCAGGCGCGCGCCGTACTGCGGCGGGTGCAGCCCGATGTGGTCGTCGGCTTGGGCGGCTACATCAGCTTTCCCGGCGGCCTGATGGCGCGGCTGGCGGGTACGCCGCTGGTGTTGCACGAGCAAAACTCGGTCGCCGGTCTGGCCAACAAGCTGCTGGCGCGCGTGGCATCGCGGGTGTTTACCGCTTTTCCGAATGTTTTTCCGAATGTTTTTCCCCGCGCGGCTTGGGTCGGCAACCCGCTGCGCGCCGCCTTCACCCAGCAGCCCGGGCCCGTCGAGCGCTTTGCCGGACGCAGCGGACCGCTGCGCCTGTTGGTGGTCGGCGGCAGCTTGGGCGCACGCGCACTCAACGACACCGTGCCGCAGGCGCTGGCGCTGATTCCCGCAGCGCAGCGCCCGCTGGTCACGCACCAAAGCGGCGCGGCGCAAATTGACGCCCTGCGCGCCAACTACGCCGCTGCCGGCGTCGAAGCCGAACTGACGCCGTTTATTGACGACACCGCCAGCGCTTTTGCCGATGCCGACGTCATCGTCTGCCGCGCCGGCGCCAGCACCGTCACCGAAATCGCTGCCGTGGGCGCGGCGGCGGTATTTGTGCCGTTTCCGTCGGCAGTGGACGACCACCAGACCACCAACGCCCAATTTTTGGTGCAAGCCGGCGGCGGCTGGTTGCTACAGCAGCGCGATATGACCGCACAAGGATTAGCTCAAATGCTACAAAATATGGAGCGCACAGCGCTTATAAACAGGGCGCTAGAGGCCAAAAAGATGCAAAAAATCAACGCTACCCAAGACGTGGTCGCCGCCTGCGAGGCGCTGGCCGCATGAAGCACGCTATCCACCACATCCACTTCGTCGGCATTGGCGGCTCGGGCATGAGCGGCATTGCCGAAGTCATGCACAACTTGGGCTACTTGGTTACCGGCTCTGACTTGGCCGACAGCGCCGTGCTGCGCCGACTGCAAGCGCTGGGCATTGCCATCCACGTCGGCCACGCAGCGGCGCACATTGCGGGTGCTGACGCGGTGGTCACGTCAACCGCCGTGCAGGCCGACAACCCCGAAGTGCTGGCCGCGCGCGAGAAAAAAATCCCGGTGGTGCCGCGCGCGCTGATGCTGGCCGAGCTGATGCGCCTCAAGCGTGGCATTGCCATTGCCGGCGCGCATGGCAAGACCACCACCACCAGTCTCGTCACCAGCGTGCTGGCCGAGGCCGACTTGGATCCGACGTTTGTGATTGGCGGGCGCCTCAACAGCGCCGGTGCCAATGCGCGGCTGGGCCAAGGCGACTACATCATTGTCGAAGCCGACGAATCGGACGCCTCGTTCTTGAACCTGCTGCCGGTGATGGCGGTGGTCACCAACATCGACGCCGACCACATGGAAACCTACGGCCATGACTTTGGCCGCTTGAAGAAGGCGTTTGTCGAGTTTTTGCACCGGATGCCGTTTTATGGCGCGGCCATTGTCTGCATTGACGACGCCGCCGTGCGTGACATCCTTGACCAAATCGCCCGTCCGGTGACCAGCTACGGCTTCAGCGCCGAGGCGCAGGTGCGCGCCATCAATGTGCGCGCCATGGCCGGGCAAATGCACTTTACGGTGCAGCGGCGCAATGGCGTCAGCTTGGCGGACATGGAGGTGGTGCTGAACTTGGCGGGCGAGCACAACGTGCTCAACGCGCTGGCGGCGATTGCCGTGGCCGTCGAGCTGGGCATTGACGACGCCGCTGTGCTGCGCGCGCTGGCCAGTTTTAAGGGCGTGGGTCGGCGTTTTCAGCGCTATGGCGATTTGCCAACGCAGGACGGCGGCCATTTCACGGTGATTGACGACTACGGCCATCACCCGGTTGAGATGGCCGCCACGCTGGCGGCGGCGCGTGGTGCGTTTCCGGGCCAACGGGTGGTGCTGGCGTTTCAGCCGCACCGCTACACGCGCACCCGCGATTGCTTTGAAGATTTCATCCAGGTGCTGGGCGGCGCCGATGCGGTGCTGCTGACCGAGGTCTACGCCGCTGGCGAGGCGCCCATCGTCGGTGCCGATGGCCGGGCGCTGGCGCGCGCGCTGCGTTTGGCCGGTCGGGTTGAGCCGCTGTTCGTCGCCAATGTTGCGGATTTACCACAGACCATAGCGGACAATGCGCGCGCTGGCGACGTCGTACTGTGCATGGGCGCAGGAACCATTGGAACAGTTGCCGCAAAAATCGTAGATTTGCTACAAAATAGCGAGCTACTAGCGCTGGATGGGAGCGCGTTATGACCTTATTTGATTCAAAAATAGACACTGCTGCGCTGGGCAAGGTCGCCGTTTTAATGGGCGGCGCATCGGCCGAGCGCGAAGTTTCCATCATGTCCGGCAGCGGCGTGCTGCAAGCACTGCGCGCGCGCGGCGTGGATGCGCACGCCTTTGACCCGGCCCACACCAGCCTGAACGTGTTGCAGCAGCAGGGCTATGCGCGTTGCTTTATCGCGCTGCACGGGCGCCACGGCGAAGACGGCACAGTGCAGGGCGCGCTGGAGTTGATGGGCCTGCCCTACACCGGCCCTGGCGTGCTGGCATCCAGCATCGCTATGGACAAAATCATGACCAAGCGCCTGTGGCGCGCCGATGGCCTGCCCACACCCGATTGGCGTTTGGTCGATAGCCCGGCTGACACCGAACGCGCCCTGCTGGCACTGGGCGCGCCGATGATCGTCAAACCCGCACGCGAGGGCTCGACCATTGGCCTAACCAAGGTCTACACCGCCGCCGAGTGCGCGCAGGCCTATGCCCTGGCCGCGCGTTACGACCCCGAAGTGCTGTGCGAGCAGTTCATTGCCGGCGATGAAACCACCTGCGCCGTGCTGGGCGAAGGCGCCAGCGCCAGCGCTTTGCCGCTGATCCGCATCGTCGCGCCCCAAGGCAATTACGACTACCAAAACAAATACTTCACTGACGACACGCAATACCACTGCCCCAGCGGCCTGCCCGAGGCCGAGGAGCGCGAGATTTCTCGCCTGGTGGTGGCGGCCTACCGTTCGCTGGGTTGCCGGGGCTGGGCACGGGCTGACATCATGATTCGCGCCAGCGACCGCCAGCCGTTTTTGCTAGAGATCAACACCTCGCCCGGTATGACCGGGCATTCACTGGTGCCCATGTCGGCGCGCGCCGCTGGCATCAGCTATGAAGCGCTGTGCCTGCGCCTGCTGGCCAGCGCCACGCTAGACACCCCACAGGGCGCCTGCCCCGCCGGGACGGAGGGATCGCTTGCATGAACCCTGGGCTGCCTGCACCCTTGGACGTCAAGTTTATGAATCTGGCCGCGTCGCTGGTGTTCATGGCTTGTGTCGTCTTGGTGCTGGCAGCAGGTGCGTGGTGGGTACTGCGCCATCCAGCGTTTGCCATTGGCCGCATCGTGGTGCAGGGCGAGTTGGTACACAACAACGCCGTCACGCTGCGCGCCAACGTCGCACCGCAACTGGTCGGCAATTTTTTTACCATCAACTTGGGTGCTGCGCGCGATGCTTTTGAACAAGTGCCTTGGGTGCGCAGCGCACAAGTACACCGTGAATATCCGCGCACGCTGCGGGTGGTATTGCAAGAACACCACGCCGCAGCCCATTGGGGCGCTGAGG
This sequence comes from Giesbergeria sp., assembly GCA_017988165.1. Lineage (GTDB taxonomy): Bacteria > Pseudomonadota > Gammaproteobacteria > Burkholderiales > Burkholderiaceae_C > Simplicispira. The sequence continues at coordinate 22,055 of JAGNSH010000006.1, forward strand.
GCAGTAGCGCCATGCTGAACCAGCAGGGCGAAGTTTTTGAGGCCAACGGCGAGGACGTCGATGAAGATGACCTGCCGCGCCTGAATGGCCCTGAGGGCTACGCCGCGCAGGTGCTACAGATGCACGCGCAACTGCAGCCCGTATTGGAGCCTTTGGACATGCAAATAGAGTCGCTGACGCTGTCAGCGCGCGGTGGCTGGAATGCGCTGCTACAAGGCGGCGCAGTGATCGAACTGGGAGGGGGATCGAGCGAGGAAGTGGTGCTGCGCACCCAGCGTTTTGCGCGCACGCTGGCGCAAGTGGCGGCACAGCACCGCCGCCGTGCGGATGCGCTGGAGTTTGCCGACCTGCGCCATACCGGCGGTTACGCCTTGCGTTTGCGCGGTGTTACTACCGTCGCCTCCGATGGCCCAACAGCCGCGCGCAAGTAGGCAAAATACAAGAACAAAAGGCAGACACGCAAATGGCAAGAGAATACAAAGATGTGGTGGTAGGGCTGGACATCGGCACAGCCAAAATTATGGCCGTGGTGGCCGAAGTGCTGCCCAATGGGGCGCTCAAGCTGGCAGGCTTGGGTGTCGCGCCCAGCAATGGCCTTAAACGCGGCGTGGTGGTCAATATCGACGCCACGGTGCAAAGCATCCAGCTGGCGCTCAAAGAGGCCGAGTTGATGGCCGATTGCAAAATTCAGCGCGTCTATACCGGCATCACCGGCAGCCATATCCGGGGCTTGAACTCCAGCGGCATGGTCGCCGTCAAGGACAAAGAGGTCACCGCCGCCGACGTGGCACGTGTGGTGGAGACGGCCAAGGCCATCAACATCTCCAGCGATCAGCGTTTATTGCTGGTAGAGCCGCAAGAATTTGTAATAGATGGTCAAGATGTAAAAGAGCCCATCGGCATGAGCGGCATCCGCTTGGAGGCCAAAATCCACATCGTCACCGGCGCCCAAAGCGCTGCCGAGAACATCATTAAATGCGTGCGCCGCTGCGGCCTAGAGGTCGAGCAACTGCTGCTCAACCCGCTGGCATCGAGCCAAGCGGTGTTGACCGACGATGAGCGCGAACTGGGCGTGGCGCTGGTCGATATTGGCGCCGGCACGACCGACGTCGCCATTTTTACCGGTGGTGCGATTCGCCATACAGCCGTCATTCCGATTGCCGGTGACCTGATTACCAGCGACATCGCCATGGCGCTGCGCACCCCCACCAAAGACGCCGAAGACATCAAGGTCGAGAGCGGTTACGCCAAGCAATTGCTGGCCGACCCCGATGCGCAAGTCGAAGTACCGGGCTTGGGCGACCGCAGTCCGCGCATGATCAGCAAACAGGCGCTGGCCGGTGTTATCGAGCCGCGCGTTGAAGAGATTTTTTCGCTGGTGCAGCAAGTCATCCGCGAGTCGGGTTTTGAAGAAGTGTTGTCGTCCGGCATCGTGCTGACCGGCGGCAGCGTGGTCATGCCGGGCATGGTCGAGCTGGCCGAAGACATCTTCTTAAAGCCGGTGCGCCGGGGCATTCCCAAGTATTCCAGCGCCTTATCGGACATGGTGGCGCAGCCGCGCGCTGCCACCGTAATGGGCTTGCTGGAGGAAGCGCGCTTGGCACGTTTGCGCGGTTTTAAGGTGGCGCAAAAAAGCGGATCCGTGCAGACTGCGTTTGGGCGCTTTAAAGACTTTATTGTGGGCAACTTTTGACCATGCCAAATACCCTCTGGGCCGGGCTTTTGCCCCTTGCCCGATGGCGCCTTGCTGCCCTATTGCGTGCGCAGCGCCAGCCGCTGCGTAGCCGTTCACTGTTTTACTATTTCATCTTTGCATATCCGTTAGTTATAGGAGCTCCAACATGTCCATCGAAATGATCGAAGCCGAAGAATTCAACCAGGGCACACAGATCAAAGTGATTGGTGTCGGTGGCGGTGGCGGCAACGCTGTTGAGCACATGATTGCGCACAACGTGCAGGGCGTGGAGTTCGTCAGTGCCAACACCGACGCGCAAGCGCTGACGCGCAGTTCTGCGCACCGCATCATCCAACTCGGCCAAAGCGGCCTAGGCGCTGGCAGCAAGCCAGACAAAGGCCGCGATGCCGCCGAAGCGGCAGAGGCCGACATTCGCAGTGCCATCCAAGGCGCGCATATGCTGTTTATTACCGCCGGCATGGGCGGCGGCACCGGCACCGGTGCCGCGCCAGTGATTGCGCGCATTGCCAAAGAAATGGGCATCCTGACCGTTGGCGTAGTGACCAAGCCGTTTGAGTGGGAAGGTGGCCGTCGCATGACCAACGCCGACAACGGCTTGGCCGAGCTCGAAGCCAATGTCGACTCGCTCATCGTGGTGCTGAACGAAAAGCTGCTCGACGTACTGGGCGACGATGTGACGCAGGACGAAGCGTTCTCGCACGCCAACGACGTGCTGAAAAACGCCGTCGGCGGCATTGCCGAAATCATCAACGAGCACGGCCAGGTCAACGTCGACTTTGAGGACGTGCGCACCGTGATGGGCGAACCCGGCAAAGCCATGATGGGCACTGCCTTGGCCAGCGGCCCCGACCGCGCGCGCATCGCCGCCGAGCAAGCCATTGCCTGCCCGCTGCTGGAGGGCATCGACCTGTCGGGCGCCAAGGGCGTGCTGGTGCTGGTAACGGCCAGCAAAGGCAGCTTGAAGCTGGCCGAGTCGCGCTTGGCCATGAGCACCATCAACGCCTACGCTTCGCCTGAAGCGCACGTTATTTACGGCGCGGCCTACGACGAGTCGCTGGACGAAGAAATCCGCGTCACCGTGATCGCCACCGGCCTATCACGCCAAAATGTGCGCCGCCAAAATATCCAAGTCGTCCAAGGCGGCTTGCGTACCGGCACCGACAACGTGGCCTATCAAATGCCCAGCAGCACCCCCACCATGGGCAGCGCCAGCAGTGGCCCATCGATCAGCAGCGCACCCAGCGCACCGCAAGCTGATTACGGCAACATGACCGTGCCCAGCGTCTGGCGCACCAACCGCACACAAGCTGCAGCGCGCGTCGATGCCTTGTCCTCGGGCGGCATGGATGACTTGGAAATTCCAGCCTTTCTGCGCAAACAAGCCGATTGATGCGGCCCAGCCAGCCGATGTTGCAGCAGCGCACCCTGAAAACGCTCACCCGCGCGGTGGGCGTGGGCTTGCACAGCGGCCAGCGCGTTGAGTTGACACTGCGTCCGGCCCAGCCCGACACCGGCATCGTCTTTCGCCGTGTCGATTTGCCCGAGCCGGTGGACATTGCCGTCTCTGCGCTGGCGGTCACTGATACGCGCATGGCTTCGACCATCTCGTCAGGCCAAGCCAAAGTCCACACCGTTGAGCACCTGATGTCGGCCTGCGCGGGCTTGGGGTTGGACAACTTGTACATCGACATCACCGCCGAAGAGGTGCCGATTTTGGACGGATCCTCAGCATCGTTTGTGTTTTTGCTGCAAAGCGCTGGTATTGAGCTGCAAAACGCGGCTAAAAAATGGATCCGCGTCAAACGCCCGGTAGAACTACGCCAAGGCGAAGGCTCCAACGCCAAATGGGCGCGGCTGGACCCCTACCACGGCTTCAAGCTGCGCTTTGAAATCGACTTTGCCCACCCGGCGGTCGATTCAACCGGCCAATGCGTCGAGTTTGATTTAGGCACTGGCAACTACAGCCGCGACATTGCCCGGGCGCGCACCTTTGGCTTTACCAAAGACGTTGAAATGATGCGTGCCAACGGCTTGGCGCTGGGCGGCGGGCTCGATAACGCCATCGTCATGGACGACTACAAAGTGCTCAATGCCGATGGCTTGCGCTATGACGACGAGTTTGTAAAGCACAAAATTCTCGACGCCATGGGCGACCTGTATTTGATTGGCAAGCCGCTGCTGGCCGCCTACAGCGCCTTTCGCTCCGGCCACGCCATGAACAACTTGCTGCTGCGCGAGCTGCTCAACCAGCCTGATGCGTGGGAGGTGGTGACGTTCGAGAACGACCGCCACGCCCCCGCCGGCTTTGCCCAGCCAGCGCGTGCTTGGTAGCTTGGTCATTGGGTTGCACGCCCTATACTCGCGCTTGCTCCGGGGTGTGCTGATGCACTGAGATGCCGGCGGTCTAACTATCCACGTTGACCTGCCAGCGAACCCGATGAACTTGATCCGGTTGGTACCGGCGTAAGAAGAGCTGATCTCCCCCCATGCTACAGCGCCACAGTGCGCGGGCGCCAGGGCACAGATCCACTCCGGAGCACACCTTTGTCACTGCTTTGGAGATTGCCCCATGAACGCCCCCGAGACCCTTGCCTCCCTCCCCCGCGAATCTTTCGCCGACTTGCTGCTGCACGCCCGTGCGCCATTCCCCGCCTCGCAAAAAGTTTATATCCCCGGCCAGCTGCACAGCGATGTGCGCGTGCCAGTGCGCGACATTGCCCTGAGCAATGGCGAGCAGGTCAGCGTCTACGACACCTCCGGCCCCTACACCGACCCCAACGCCGTGATCGACGTGCGCCAAGGCTTGGCCAGCGTGCGCAGCGGCTGGATTGAAGGCCGTGGCGACGTTGAGCGCTATGCAGGCCGCCCACCCGTCGCTTTGGACGATGGCAGCAAAAGCGAAGACGCCATGCGCCTCGCCACCCTGCGCGCCGAAGCCGCCGCCCTGCAACGCCAGCCATTGCGCGCTAAAAGCGGTGCCAATGTGACGCAAATGCACTACGCCCGCCGCGGCATCATCACGCCCGAGATGGAATACGTCGCCATCCGCGAAAACGGTAAACGCGAGTGGATGGCGCAGTACCAGCAAGATGCCGCGCGCGAGCAGCGCCTGATGGGCAACCCGCTGGGCGCGACGATTCCCAAAATCATCACGCCCGAATTTGTCCGCGACGAAGTGGCCCGTGGCCGCGCCATCATCCCGGCCAATATCAACCACCCCGAAGTCGAGCCGATGGCCATTGGCCGCAACTTCCTCGTCAAAATCAACGCCAATATCGGCAACTCGGCGGTGACGTCCAGCATTGATGAAGAAGTCGAAAAGCTGGTCTGGGCGATTCGCTGGGGCGCTGACAACGTGATGGACTTGTCCACTGGCAAAAACATCCACACCACGCGCGACTGGATCGTGCGCAACTCGCCGGTGCCGATTGGCACGGTGCCGATTTACCAAGCGCTGGAAAAAGTCGGCGGCGTGGCCGAAGACCTGACGTGGGCCATCT
>JAGNSH010000222.1 GCA_017988165.1 Giesbergeria sp.
CCATCGCCCGCAGGATGCCGATTTCGCGCTGCTTTTGCACCACCGACACCACCAGCACGCTGGCAATGCCCAGCACCACCACCGCCAGCACCACCGCGCGGATGATGCTGGTGCTGACCGACTGCGCATTCAGCGCCGAGACCAGTTGCGCGTTGCTCTCTTGCCAGCTCTCAATCTTGTAGGGAAACTGCGCGCGCAGCGATTGCGCCAGTGTTTGCGCCACCCAGACGTCGTGCAGCGTGACGTCCAAACTGGTGGCCCCGCCCGGCAGCGCCAGCAGGTTTTGCGCCGCGCGCAGCGGCACGATAACGGTGCGCCGGTTCAGGTCTTTGATGCCCAAATCGACCAGCGCCGTCACCCGCAGCGACTCGCTCGATGTGCTGGTTTGCACCGTCAAGCGGTCGCCGACGCGCACGCCAAGGTCTTGCGCCAGTTCGCGCCCAATGATGGCTTCGCCCGGCGAGAGCCGCGCTGCGCCGCTGACCACCTTGGCGCGCAGGCCGACCATGCGGTCGTAGCGCTCTAGCTCCACGCCCATCAGCGCAATCGACATCACCGCCTCGCCGCGCAGCGCCAGCCCCGCGCCCGAGACCATCGGCGAGACGCCGGCCACGCTGGGCATTTTTTCGAGCAGCGGCAGCAGTGCCTGCCAGTTGGCCACCGAGCGCAGGCGCTGCGCGCGCGGCTGGGTTTCGGTCAATACGCTGGTGCCGGGCAGTCGGGCAGCGGCGGGCGTGACGACGTCGTCGGGCGCACGCACGCTGATGTGCGCCTGCGCGCCCAGTGTTTTGTTCAGCGTGTTGTTTTGCAGGCCGTTGATGAGGGCTGAGATGTAGGCAATCACCGCCACGCCCGCGGCCACGCCCACGATGATGAGCACGGTTTGCATCCGCCCCTCGCGCAAAAAGCGCAGCGCCACGCGCAATTCAAAGCCGGGCCAAGTGAACATGGTGGGTTTAGCGCTCAACCGTGGATTGGGGCGGCTGGTTTGGTTTGAGCCGCACCCGCTGACCGGCCTGCAGCCCGCTGCCGTGCAGCACGACTTCGCCTGCGGCCAAACCGTCCAGCACTTCGGCGGCGTCCAGCGTGCGCAGGCCCAAGCGGACGCTGCGCAGTTGGGCGCGTCCGTCTTGCAGCACCAGCACCGTGTCTTTGCCGTCCACCGAACCGCGCAACAGCGCCAGCGGCAACACCAGCGCGCTGTCGCGCCGGGCGGTTTCGACCTCGACCGACAGCGTCATGTCTTCGCGCAGATAGGCCGGTGCCGCGGCGTCCAGCACAAACTTGACCTCAATCGCGCCGCGCTGCGCATCGACCGCCGGGGCAATCGACAGCACGCGCGCAGCAAAACGCTGCGCCGGGAAAGCATCGGCCACCACCGTGGCGGGCTGGTCGGTTTGCAATTGATCGAGAAAGCGCTCGTCCACCTGCGCCACCAACTGCGTCGGCCCGGCCAGCGCCAGACTGAGCAGCGCTTTGCCCGGCTGCACGATTTGCCCCGGCTCCACCGCGCGCAGCAGCACGCGCGCATCGGTCGGCGCCAACAGCGCCAGCTGCGCCAAGCGCGCCCGCGCCGCTGCCGTTGCTGCCCGCGCCAGCGTCACTTGCGCCTGCGCCTGCACCACCTCGGTGCCGGCGTCGGCATTGGCCTGCACTTGGGCGCGGGCGCTGTCTTGCTGGGCCTGCGCTACACCCAAAGCGCGGCGGGCCTCGTCCAACTGCGCCGCGCTGTAAAAACCCTCGGCCAGCAACTGCTGGGCGCGGGCAAAGCTGTGGCGCGCGGCGGCCAGCGTGGCCTCGGCCTGCGCCAGCGCCGCTTGTGCCGCGCTGCGGCCACTGCTGAGCAAGCCGGCCAAGCGCGCCTGCGCTTGCTGCTCGGCGGCCACGGCTTGGGCCAGCGCGGCGCGTTGTTCGTCAGACTCCAACTGCACCAGCAACTGGCCTTGGCGCACCTGCGCACCCTCGTCCACCAGCACCTGCGCCACGCGCCCCGTGACGGTGCTGCCAATCTCCACCCGCGACAAGGTGGCCACCCGCGCCGAAAACTGCAGCGTCCTCACCAGCGGCGCGCGCTGCAGCGTCGTCGCCTCAACCTGCACGCCGCGCCACCACCACCAGCCGCCCAGCGCAGCGGCCAGCAGCGCAAGCAGCGCCAGCCACAGCAGGGTTTTGGCGTGTCGGCTCATGGCGCGACTGCGGCAGCCGCGGCGGGCGGCTCCACCCCCAAATGGCGGTAGGCCGCCAGCGTGGCAATGCGCCCGCGCGGCGTGCGCTGCACATAGCCTTGCTGGATCAGATACGGCTCGATCACGTCCTCAATCGTGCCGGACTCTTCGCCAATGCTGGCGGCAATGTTGTCCAGCCCGACCGGGCCGCCGTCAAAGCGGTGGATCAAGGCTTCCAGAAACTTGCGGTCCATCACGTCAAAGCCTTGCGGATCGACGTCCAGCATGGCCAGCGCGCGGTTGGCAATGTCCAGCGTGATGTGGCCGTCGCCCTTGACGTCGGCATAGTCACGCACGCGGCGCAGCAGCCGGTTGGCAATGCGCGGCGTGCCGCGCGAGCGCCGCGCCAGCTCAAAGCCACCGGCCTCGTCCATCGGCGTGCCCAGCAGTCCGGCGCTGCGCTTGACGATGCGCGCCAGCTCGTCGGGCGTATAAAACTCCAGCCGCGCGACGATGCCAAAGCGGTCGCGCAGCGGGTTGGTCAACATCCCCGCGCGTGTCGTCGCACCGACCAGCGTGAACGGCTGCAAATCGAGTTTGATGGAGCGCGCCGCCGGGCCTTCGCCAATCATGATGTCGATTTGGTAGTCCTCCAGCGCCGGGTAGAGGATTTCTTCTACCACCGGACTCAGGCGGTGAATCTCATCAATAAACAGCACATCGTTGGCCTCCAGATTGGTCAGCAGCGCTGCCAGGTCTTTCGGTTTTTCCAACACCGGGCCACTGGTTTGGCGCAGGTTGACGCCCAGCTCGGCGGCAATGATGTGGCTGAGCGTGGTTTTGCCCAGCCCCGGCGGGCCAAACAGCAGCACGTGGTCGAGTGCCTCGCCGCGCTTTTTGGCGGCACCGATAAAAATCTCCAACTGCTCACGCGCCTTGGCTTGGCCAACGTATTCATCCAGCAGCTTGGGCCGCAGCGCCCGCTCAATCGCCTCTTCTTGCGGCGACGCCGGGGCGGCAGACATCACGCGCTTGGG
>JAGNSH010000223.1 GCA_017988165.1 Giesbergeria sp.
ACGATGTCGGCACCGCCGCGCAGCGCCATCATTTGCGGGTTGATGGAGACGCCGCCAAACACCACCGCCACCTTTGGCACAGAGGTCGATGCAGACGCCAAATGCTGGCCCAAGCTGCGCAGCACTTCGCCGACCTGCGCGGCCAGCTCGCGCGTCGGCACGACGACCAGCGTGTGTACGCGGCGCGCGCCGCCGCCGGGGCGCTGCGACAGCGATAAATCTTGGTGGCGTTGCAGCGCCGGCAGGGCAAAAGCCGCCGTCTTGCCCGAGCCAGTTTGGGCCGAGGCCCACACGTCAGCGCCGCGCAGCACGGCGGGAATGGCCTCGCTCTGGATGGGCGTGGGCGCGGTGAAGCCCAGTTCAGTAGCGGCGCGGGCGAGGGCCGGGGAAAGCCCGAGGGAAGCAAAAGGCATGGTGTAGCGATAAAAATGCAGGCCAAGGGCCTGTGGGCGGCAATTGTGCGTTACCGGGCGGGCTACCGGATAATCACCGGCTTTCTTCGCACCCCACTAACCTACAGGAAACCGTCGCCATGCGTTTGAGTGATTTGGGCGGACTCGTTTACTCCACCGATGCCGGCCGGATGTGCCCGGACTGCCGCCAGCCCAAGGCGCAGTGCGCCTGCAAAGCGGCTGCGGCGGCTGTGCCAGCGGGCGATGGCGCCGTGCGCGTCTCGCGCCAAACCAAGGGGCGCGGCGGCAAGGCGGTCACGGTGGTCAAAGGCGTGCCTTTGGCAGAGCAGGCACTGGTGCTGCTGGGCAAAACGCTCAAAACCGCTTGCGGCAGCGGCGGCACGGTGAAAGACGGCGTGATTGAAGTGCAGGGCGACCATGTCGAGCGCGTCATGGAAACCTTGAAAGCGCAGGGCTACAGCGTCAAGCGCGCGGGCGGTTAAAGAGGTTAAAGATGGCAATGGACGCAGACCAACTACAGCGCCTAGTGACGGTGCCCATGCCTTACGGCAAATACCAAGGCCGCCCGATTGCCGACCTGCCGGGCGACTATTTGAACTGGTTTGCCCGCACCGGCTTTCCGCGCGGCGACATTGGCCGCTTGCTGGCGCTGATGCACGAGATTGACCACAACGGCCTGTCCGACTTGCTCACGCCGCTGCGCGCGCAAAAGTAGCCAAATCAGCCTCTAGCCCTTTAGATACGTGCGCTAGTAGCTCACTTTTTAGGGTTTCTCTAGCGGGCAGCGGCGCTGGCAGCCGCGCATTGTGCCAGCCCACAAAAAAGCGCTGCCGGGCAGCGCTTTTTCAGGGGTTTTTAGGCCAATTTAGAACACCGGTACCACAGCGCCCTTGTACTTTTCCAAGATAAATTTCTTCACTTCGGGCGTGCGCAGCGCCTGCACCAACTTGGTGATGCGCGGGTCTTTGGCGTGATCGGCGCGGGCGGCAAGGATGTTGACGTAGGGCGACTCGGCACCTTCGATGAACAAAGCGTCTTGCGTCGGGTTCAGCTTGGCTTCGATGGCGTAGTTGGTGTTGATCAGCGCCAAATCCACATCGTCCAAGGCGCGCGGCAGCAGGGCGGCTTCAAGCTCGCGGAACTTGAGTTTTTTCGGGTTCTTGACGATATCGATCGGCGTGGCGGTGATGTTTTTGGGGTCTTTCAACTCAATCAGGCCCTGCTTTTGCAGCAGCAACAGCGCGCGGCCGGCGTTGGAGGGGTCGTTTGGAATGGCCACCAGCGCACCGTTTTTCAGGTCGGCAATGTTCTTGATTTTTTTCGAGTACGCGCCAAACGGCTCGACGTGGATTTTGCCGTCGGGCACCGTCACCAAGCTGCTTTTGCGGTCTTTGTTGTAGCTGTCCAAATACGGCTGGTGCTGAAAGAAGTTGGCGTCCAGCTGCTTGTCTTCGACCGCCGCGTTGGGCTGCACGTAGTCGCTGAACTCGCGCACTTGCAACTCAATGCCTTGGGCTTTCATCTGGGGTTTGACGAAATTCAAAATTTCAGCGTGGGGCACTGCGGTGGCAGCGACCTTCAGCACTTCTTGGGCATGGACGCTCAGGGTGGCGGCGGCAATGGCCAGAGCGGTCAGGGTTTTTTTCAACATTTTTGGCGTCTTTCAATACACAGAAAGCGGCAAGTCTAGGCGGCTGCGGCGCATTTTCTAAATGGTTTTGCGCTATGTCCTTATGCCGCCCTTGAACAGTGCTTGTGCCGCCCTTGTCGGCTCATTGCACCCGCGTCACCCGCGTCGGCTTAAAGGTCACATTGGCCGCTTTGCCTTTGCGCCCGCGCAGCGCAGCGGCGTTGTTGAGCGAGCGGATATCAAATGTCTCTTCGCGCGCCTTACCACCGCGCCCCAAGCCTTCGACGCGAATGCTGCGCGTGTACGCTGCTGCGCCGGCCAAGCTGTCGTTGTCTTCCAAATCGATCAGCATCAGCCCGCGCCCGCCCTTGTCCATGCGCTTCAATTCGCTGATGGCAAACGTCAAGATGCGCCCGCCCACCGATAAACAGGCCACGTGCGTGGCGGCCAGCAGCGGCGCACTGCCACTGCTGTGCGCCGCGTGCGAAGGCACACACACCGCTTCGCCCTCGGCCAAAGTAATGAAAGCTTTGCCGCTTTTGTTGCGCGAGACCATGCCTTCGACCGTCGCCAAAAAGCCATAGCCGCCGGTACTGGCCAGCAGCAGCGTGGCCGCCGCCGGACCGGCAAAGTAGTGGGCAATCTGCGTACCGGCTTCCAGCTCAACCAGCGTCGTCACCGGCTGACCGTCGCCGCGCGCGTTGGGCAGTTGCGCCACCGGCACCGAATACACGCGGCCATTGCTGCCAAACACCACAAAGGTATCGACCGTGCGGCACTCAAAGGTGCCGTACAGCGCGTCGCCCGCCTTGAAGGCAAAGCTGCCGGCCTCGTGGCCGTGGCCGCTGCGCGCGCGCACCCAGCCTTTGTCCGACACCACCACCGTCACCGGCTCATCGACCACCTTGACCTCGACCACGGCTTTTTTCTCGGCCTGAATCAGCGTGCGCCGGGCGTCGGCAAACTGCTTGGCGTCTTGCTCAATCTCTTTGACCATCAAGCGGCGCAGCACCGCTGGGTTGGCCAAAATATCTTGCAGCTTGCCTTGGCTGTCGCGCAGCGTTTGCAACTCTTGCTCAATCTTGATGGCCTCTAAGCGCGCCAACTGGCGCAGGCGGATTTCTAAAATATCGTCGGCTTGGC
>JAGNSH010000224.1 GCA_017988165.1 Giesbergeria sp.
CCCTGCGCGCCAATGGCCGCTTGCCCGGCGCCGTTGAGGTGCGCAAGGCCCGCCGGCTGATCATGGTGCAGTCGCACATCTTGCCGGTGGTGGCGGTGCTGGCGGTGTTTTGGGCGCGTGGCTGGTAAGGCGCGGGCGCCTTGGCTGCTCTGCTTATTCTTTGATGCAGGCGCTGAGCGAGGCGGTGCGGTCTTCGCCCTTTTTGGCGTTGACGCGCACGCTACAAATTTTGATGGGCGCTGCTTGCACTGCTTTGCCGCGCGTGCGGCCAGTGCGGTAGGCCGGGCGCGGCGCACTGGCAACGCGCCGGGCTGGGGCCGCAGTAGCGGTTGCGGCAGTTGCAGCGGCGGGTGGGACTGCGGCGGTATCGGCGGCGACTGCTGCTGCTGGCGCCAAGGGGCTGAGGCTGGAGGCCGGCGCTTGCAGCACGGCGCTGGTGGGCGCGGAGGCCACGGTCTGAGTCTGCGTCTGAACCTGGGCTTGGGCCGGCCCCAGTGCCAAAGCCAAACCCAAGGCGGCCGCAGCCCATGAAAAAATCTGTGTCATTCCTAGCGGTGTTTCTACGTCTAATACGAGGCCGCAATATACCGACTTTGCAAAATATGACCGATAACAAAAAAACCTACCTATTGCTGGGCGCCCTGTGGGCTTTGCTGCTGGTGCTGGCTGCTGTGCGCCCGCTGGCCCTGCCTGACGAGGGGCGCTACAGCGAAGTGGGCCGCTGGATGCTGATGTCGGGCGACTGGCTGACGCCGCGCCTGAACGGCATCCCGTTTTTCCATAAACCACCGCTGCTGCATTGGCTGCAGGCGGCGTCGATGGCGGTGTTTGGTGTCGGCGCATGGGCGGCGCGCTTGGTGCCAGCCGCCCACGCCGGACTGATGCTGCTGACCGTCTACCTGACGGCGCGGCGCGTCAGCAGTCCCGCCGTGGCGCGCCGTGCGGCGCTGATGCTGGGCACCAGTCTGTCGTTTTTAGCGGGTGGGCAGTACCTTAACCACGATATGTTGGTGGCGGCGTGGATTGGCATCGCTATTTGGAGCTTTGCACTGGCCTTTTTGCATGGTGAGCGTCCCCATGCCGGCTGGGCGCGGCTGGGTTTTGCCGCCTGCGCGCTGGGCCTGCTGGCCAAGGGCTTGATTGGCTTGGCGCTGCCGGGGCTGGTGCTGCTGCTGTGGCTGCTGGCCACGCGCCAGATGGGCCAAAGTGCTGCGCTTGCCGTGGTTCAGTGGTCTGGCAATTTTTGCCGCTATCGCCCTGCCGTGGTTCGTGCTGGCAGAACTGAAGCACCCGGGCTTGTTCGATTACTTGTTTGGCGTGCAGCAGTTTGGCCGCTATACCGGCACCACCTTTAACAATGCCCGGCCCGTGTGGTTTTATCTGCCGGTGCTGGCTGGTTTGTTGTTTCCGTGGTTCATTTTTATATTAAATCAGCTCAAACCCCCCGTCCAGCAAGCGGATATAGCTATTGATTCAATAGCGCGTTCAGTCTGGCTGCTGTGCTGGATTTGGATTGTCGCCATCGTCGGCTTCTTCTCGGTGCCCCACTCCAAAATTGTCGGCTATGTGCTGCCGGTGCTGCCGCCGCTGTGTTTGCTGGCGGCGCTGGGCTGGTCGCGTTGGATGGGTGGGCGCCGCGCCGAGCGCCGCTGGTTTGTCGCCGCCAGTGTGCTGGCGCTGGTTTTGGGGCTGGCGTTTACGGTGCTCGGTGGGCGTTATTCGGCCCGCCATAGCGTGCAAGACATTGCCCGCACCTTGGCCTGCCAGGCTGCACCGACCGACACGGTGTATGCCGTGGGCGGCTACCCGTATCAATTGCCGTTTTATACCCAGTCAGTGCAGCCGATGGTGGTGCTGCAAGACTGGCCCACAGAGCGCCAAGTGGCCGGCGACAGCTGGCGGCGCGAGCTGTTTGAGGGCACGGTGTTTGATGCCGCTGCCGGTGCAGTGCTACAGCAACCCGAGGTGCAGACCGTGGCCGTGCAACTGCCCCACCGCTGGTTGGTGGCGCCCAACGACGTAGCGCCGCAAAAAATTGCTCCCGGCTGGGTGCTGGTGCAGCAAGGCGTCGCTTGGAGTCTGTGGCGATCGGCGCCGCAGCCACCAGAAACAGTGCCGCGCCCCACACTGGCCGGCTGCCGGCAAGCAGCCCCGTAAAATCCGCCGATGCTTTCAGTCAAACAAGAACTCTTGGCCGCTCTCGCCGCCGAACTCGAAACCCTCGCTCCCGGCGGCGCAGCGCGCGCCGCTTTTGAATCGCCCAAAGTGGCCGCGCACGGCGACTTTGCCTGCACCGCCGCGATGCAGCTGGCCAAGCCGCTCAAGCTCAACCCGCGCCAAGTGGCCGAGTCTTTGCGCAGCGCCTTGCTGGCCACGCCGGCGTTTGCGCGCTGGGTCTCAGACATCGATATTGCCGGCCCCGGCTTTATCAACATCCGCCTCAAACCCGCCGCTAAACAAGAAGTGGTGCGCGAAGTGCTGGCCAGCGGCAGCGGCTTTGGCGACCAGCCAAGCAACGGTCAGCGCGTGCTGGTCGAATTTGTCTCGGCCAACCCGACCGGCCCGCTGCACGTGGGCCACGGCCGCCAAGCGGCGCTGGGCGACGCGATTTGCAACCTGTTCACCACGCAGGGCTGGAGCGTGCACCGCGAGTTTTATTACAACGACGCCGGCGTGCAAATCCAAACGCTGACCCACAGCACGCAGCTGCGCGCCAAAGGCTTCAAGCCCGGCGACGACTGCTGGCCGACCGACCCGGAGAATCCGGCCAGCAAGGCCTTCTACAACGGCGACTACATCCAAGACATTGCCAACGATTTCTTGGCTAAAAAGACGGTCAAAGCCGACGACCGCGAGTTCACCGCCAGCGGTGATGTTGAAGACGTGGAGTCGATTCGCCAATTTGCCGTCGCCTACCTGCGCAACGAGCAAGACAAAGATTTGCAGGCGTTTAACCTGCGCTTTGATGAGTACTACCTCGAATCGAGCCTCTACACCAGTGGCCGCGTCGAGGCTACGGTGGCCAAGCTGGTCGCCAACGGCAAAACCTATGAGCAAGACGGCGCGCTGTGGCTCAAAAGCACCGACTACGGCGACGACAAAGACCGCGTCATGCGCAAGCAAGACGGCACCTTCACCTACTTTGTGCCCGACGTGGCCTACCACATCGCCAAGTGGG
>JAGNSH010000065.1 GCA_017988165.1 Giesbergeria sp.
CAGCCGCAGCTACCAGCCGCTGCGACACCGGCAAAAATGCCTGCCGCGCCGCCACGCCTTTCACCCGCGCCGCCTGCTGTTGCTGCACGCGCGACGACGCCAGCGTCGGCATCACGCCGCCGCGCGCCTGTTGCAGCCAGTTCCACAGCGTCAGGTAGCCGCTGAATTCGCTCTTGTCGTCGTCAAACTTGGCGTGCTGCTGGTCGGCCTGCTGCTGCGCGTCCATCGGGCGGTCGCGCACGTCTTGCAGGCTCAGGGCGCTGGCAATCACCAGCACTTCGCTGAGTGCGCCGCGCGTGCGCGCTTCCAAAATCATCCGGCCAACGCGCGGGTCGAGCGGCAATTTGGCCAGCTCGCGCCCCATCGCCGTCAGCGCGTTTTTGTCGTCCACCGCGCCCAGCTCGTTGAGCAACTGGTAGCCGTCGGCAATGGCGCGGCTGGACGGGGCGTCAATGAACGGAAACTGCGCCACGTCGCCCAAGTGCAGCGACTTCATGCGCAAAATCACCCCGGCCAGCGAGCTGCGCAAAATTTCCGGGTCGGTAAAGCGTGGCCGGCTGAGAAAGTCGCTTTCTTCGTACAGCCGGATGCAAATGCCGTTGGCCACGCGCCCGCAGCGCCCAGCGCGCTGGTTGGCCGCGGCTTGGCTGATGGGTTCGACCAGCAATTGCTCGACTTTGCTACGCAAACTGTAGCGCTTGACGCGCGCTGTGCCTGCGTCAATGACGTATCTGATGCCGGGAACCGTCAGCGAGGTTTCGGCGACGTTGGTGGCCAAAATGATGCGCCGGCCGGTGTGGCTGTCAAAAATTTGGTCTTGCTCGGCTTGGCTGAGGCGGGCAAACAGCGGCAGCACTTGGGCGCTGCGCATCACGGGCTGGTGCGCCAAATGCTTGCGCAGGTGGTCGGCGGCCTCGCGGATTTCGCGCTCGCCGGGCAGGAATACCAAAATATCGCCGCCGGCGTTGCCTTGCCACAGCTCATCGACGCCGTCGGCAATCGCGTCGTTCAGGCTGTAGTCGCGGCTTTCTTCAAATGGCCGCCAGCGCTGCTCGACCGGAAAGGTGCGGCCGGAGACTTGGATGATGGGTGCCAAGCCTTTGGTGCTTTCAAAGTGCTTGGCAAAGCGGTCGGCGTCAATCGTCGCCGACGTCACCACCACTTTCAAATCTGGCCGGCGCGGCAAAATTTGCCGGATATAGCCCAGCAGAAAGTCAATGTTCAGGCTGCGCTCGTGCGCCTCGTCAATGATGAGGGTGTCGTAGGCTTTTAACAGCGGATCGGTCTGCGTCTCGGCCAGCAAAATGCCATCGGTCATCAGCTTGACCGAGGCGTCTTTGCTCAAGCGGTCTTGAAAGCGCACTTTGAAGCCGACCACATCGCCCAGCGGCGTGTTCAGCTCTTCGGCAATGCGCTTGGCCACCGAGCTGGCGGCAATGCGGCGCGGCTGGGTGTGGCCAATCAGCTGGCCTTTCTGCCCCGGCGCGGCGTTGAGTTTGCCCCGGCCCAGTGCCAGCGCAATTTTGGGCAGTTGCGTGGTCTTGCCCGAGCCGGTTTCGCCGCAGACGATGATGACTTGGTGCTGTTGCAGCGCCTGCATGATCTCGTCGCGCCGCGCAGACACGGGCAGGGATTCGGGAAAGGTGATTTTCAGCGGGGAGGCGGGGGCGAGAGCGGACAAGGTGGCAACTTCGTAGAGAATCGCCAATTATCCCAGCCTCCCCCGCCCTGCATGTCCAACGTTTTTAATTTCACCTTTGTCCCTTGGTTTCGCTCGGTGGCGCCGTATATCCACAAGTTTCGCCACCAGACCTTTGTCATCGGCCTGACCGGCGAGGCCATTGCCGCTGGCAAGCTCTACAGCATTGCCCAAGACCTAGCGATGATTAAAGCGATGGGCGTAAAAATTGTGCTGGTGCATGGCTTTCGCCCGCAGGTGAACGAGCAGTTGCAGGCCAAAGGCCACGAGGGCAAATACGCCCACGGCATCCGCATCACCGACTCGGTGGCGCTCGATTGCGCGCAAGAAGCCGCCGGCCAGCTGCGCTTTGAGATTGAAGCGGCCTTTAGCCAAGGCTTGCCTAACACGCCGATGGCCGATTCGACGGTGCGGGTGATTTCGGGCAACTTTGTCACCGCGCGGCCGGTCGGCATTGTCGAAGGCATCGATTTCAAGCATTCGGGCGTGGTGCGCAAGGTCGATGTGGCCGGCATCCAGCGCTCACTCGACATGGACGCGCTGGTGCTGCTGTCGCCGTTTGGTTTTTCGCCCACCGGCGAGGCGTTTAACCTGAACATGGAAGAAGTCGCCACTTCGGTCGCCGTGGCGCTCAAGGCCGATAAGCTGATTTTTATGTCCGAAGTGCCCGGCATTCGCGTGCGCCCCGAGGAGCCAGAAGGCGAGGACAACCCGCTGGACACCGAACTGCCGCTGGCGCAGGCCAAAGAGCTGCTGGCGCGCGTGCCGCCCAGCCAGCGCCCCACCGACATCGCCTTTTATTTGCAGCACTGCGTCAAAGCCTGCCAAGGCGGCGTCGAGCGCAGCCACATCATTCCGTTTGCCGTCGATGGCGCGCTGCTGCTGGAGATTTATGTCCACGACGGCATCGGCACGATGGTGGTCGATGAAAAGCTGGAAGAGCTGCGCGAGGCCACCGCCGACGACGTGGCCGGCATCTTGCAGTTGATTGAGCCGTTTGAGAAAGACGGCACGCTGGTCAAGCGCGACCGCACCGAGATTGAGCGCGACGTGGCCAACTACACCATCATCGAGCACGACGGCGTGATTTTTGGCTGCGCGGCGCTGTATCCCTACCCCGAAGCGCGCACGGCGGAGATGGCCGCCGTCACCGTCTCGCCGCAAAGCCAAAGCACGGGAGATGGCGAAAAGCTGCTCAAACGCATCGAGCAGCGTGCGCGCAATTTGGGGCTGGACAGCCTGTTTGTGCTGACCACGCGCACCATGCACTGGTTTATCAAGCGCGGCTTTGTGCAGGTCGACCCCGACTGGCTGCCCGAAGCGCGCAAGCGCAAATACAACTGGGATCGGCGCAGTCAGGTGCTGGTAAAGCGGCTGTGATGCGCGCTTAGCCTACGCGCACACTGACATCTTTGGCGTCGGTGAACATGATGTGCCCGGTGGGCAGTTTGGTGAACACGCCGTTGCCGTATTCGGTGCGCAGACGCACCAGCTGTTTGTCAAACAACATGTCGATTGCGCCATCGACGGAGGTAGTGATCTCCATCCGGGCATTTTCTTCAGCGGCAATTTGCGCTTCGAGCTCTTTGCGCTCGGCCAGCAGCTTGCCCCACTCTTGCAAAGCGCGTTGGCGCGACTGCTTGATGCGCGGCAACATACCGGTCGGATCGCCAGCTGCGGTGATTTGCTTCTCTAGCTGATCTAAATTTTCTTCGGCCTGCTTTTGCTTGGCCAAGCACTCTTGCAGTGCCACATATTTGGCGTCTAGCTCGGGATTGGCACCCAGCACGATTTTGGTCACCGGACTGGTCGGCGAGCCCAAAATTGGCACCTTCAGCAGCATCATGGTGGTGGCCGTGCCGCCAACCAAGCGGCCTCGGCCGGGTTTTTGCGTGCCAATCAAAATTTGATTGAGTGACTCTAATTGGCAATCGAGCGCCATGTCTTGCAGCTCAATCACGGTACCGGCAGAAATTTGCACCCCTTGTGCAAAGCGCGCACTGACTGAACCAGCCGCACGCACCTTGGCGTGGGCAATGATGCCGCCAGCGATAGTGATGTTGCCGCCTGCCTCCAGCACGCCGCCATCGACCATGCCGCGGATGATGATGTCGCCGGTAGTCTTGACCAGCAGACCTTGCAGCACGTCGCCCTTGATATGTACCGTGCCATCAAAGTGGATATTGCCCGAGGCCATATTGACCTCGTTGATCTTCAAAATCGGCTCGACAATCATCCCATCAGCCACCTGCACCGCTTGCCCGGCTACGGCGGCCAGCAACACGTCGGGGTCGTTGGGGTCAAGCTTAGTGCCGGCCAAATTGGCGGCAAAGGCGGCGTCGCGCCCCGGCTGCGCTGGCAGGGCACGACCGCGCACGGTGCAGCCCTCAATACCCTGTGCAGCCGGAATGCGGCGCATCAAAGGGGCGTCTGGCTGAACCGTCTGAATCACGCCGCGCTCTCGGTAGTCAATAAAACCATTCTCGTCGACTTGCGGCGCCCGATTGGGCGCGTCTTCAATCAGTGTTTCAAACTGACTATTGCCCCCACCCACCGGTTTTTTGCCCTCGGCAATCGGCAGTTGGTGGACACGGCCAGACTCACTGGCTTGGCGCAAAACGTCGTCATTGACACCAAACACCACCCCAGCCTTAGCCAGTGCCTGCAAAATGTCACCCAGCGTTGCCGCTTTGCCCCCCTGCGCGGCGACCAAGGTGAGATGCGCCGTCATTTCATCGCGCGCCACAGCGATTTCAATTGCCGCATCACGCCGCTGCGCCACTGGCACTGAAAAAGCATCCGTCAACGTATTGCAATCACCGGCAGCAGCCACCAAAGCGGCTTCGTCAATATCGCAACTGGCAAAGCCTTTTTCTGCCATCAGGGCACGCAGCATGGCGACCTCAACATACGGACGCCCCTCCTGCGGCTGCGCATGTAGAAAAATGCGGCCCTCTGTCTCAACCAAATTTACGCCAGCAAGCTCCATGACCTGAAGTCCTTCTTATTTTGAAATGAAAGTGACAATAGCATTCTTGCACCCTGTCACAACCCTGAATGCATCAATTCATTGATACATCCGATGGACAGAAGCATTTTCAACCAGAGAGCGGCTGGCGCAGACACGGGTTTTCACCTTGATGGGGTGTTATCGGGAAAAACAAAAAACCCCGCTATCTTTTGAATAGCAGGGTTTCGTTACGGTGTATGGGGTGGCTGATGGGGCTCGAACCCACGACAACAGGAATCACAATCCTGGACTCTACCAACTGAGCTACAGCCACCGTAGCTTTGAATTATAGCCTGTTAAAAATATGATTTTAAGAAGCTGGCTTCAATTTTCTGCCGTATTTTGCGCTGCCGTTGGACGTGGCACTTTGATTTGTACCTTGAAGCGCTCTTTAAGCATTTCGTAGTACGCCAATCCTTCTGCCTTGGCCAACCACTGCTGGTATTGCTGGTGGCGCTGTGCCATCTCGGCAGCTGGGGCGGTGCCGGGCATCACTTTGTTGATTTTGGCAATCACATAGCCTTGCAGGCCCAAGCTGACGCCAGTCCATGCGGGCAGCGTATCTGCCTTGGCGCTCAAGACAGCATCTATCAAAGCGCGCGGCTGGTTTTGCGGCTGGTCGCGCGAGATAAGCATTGGTGCTGCCAAACCAGTGGCGCTGCCTGGCTGGGCAGTCCAAGCAGCCAGCTTGGCTTCGCCTTCTTTGCGGGCCAACTCGGCTGATTTTTCTTCGATATACAGTTGCTTGACCTGTGCCTGCACCTCGTCAAACGCCAAAGTGCGTGCGGGAGCGTATTGCGTGACACGACCGGCAACCATTTGGTTAGTGCCGATTTCTATGGCTTCGGTGTTGCGTTTGTGCTCCAGCGAGTCAGCCGAAAAAATTGCCTGTAAGAATTTCTCATTGGCCAGTGGCCCGGTTGCGCCAACGGCTGGGGTGCGCGCCACGTTCTGGGCAGTTTGTAGCTTCAGTTTGAGCTTATCGGCCACCGGCTGCAGGCTGTCGGATTGCTCGTAGACATCGTTGGTAAACGCCTCGGCCACTTCGGCATATTTGCGCTGTGCTTGCTGCTGCTTGAGATCGGCTTCTAGCGACGCACGCAACTCTTCAAAGCTGGGCTGGCGTGGCGTTTTGACATCGGTCAACGTAATGATGTGGTAGCCAAAATCGCTTTCGACCACATCGCTGATGCCACCCTTTTGCAGTGCAAAAGCAGCTTCTTCAAACGGCTTGACCATGGCACCGGGGCCAAAGAAGCCCAAATCGCCGCCTTGGGTGGCAGAGCCGGTGTCGTCAGATGATTTTTTGGCCACCTCGGCAAAGCTGGCCGGGTTTTTGCGCACTTGCTCTAGCAATTCTGTTGCACGTTCTTTGGCCTTGGTGCGGTCGGCAGCGGGAGCATCCTTGGGCGCAGCAATCAAGATGTGGCTGGCACGGCGCTCTTCTTTACCGGCCAAACGGGCAAGATTTTCTTTGTAATAGGTTTGCAAATCATCTTGATTGAGCGTGATGCCGTCGCGCACAGCGTCCAAATTGAGCACCACGTAATCTACGTTGACCTGCTCGGCCTGCTGAAATTGTGCCGGGTGCTGCTGGTAATAGGCTTGCAGGTCAGCCTCGGTAGGCTGCACTTGGTTGGCAAAATTTTTCGGCTCAAAGCGCGCCAACTGGATGTCGCGGCGCTGGAAAAGAGCGTCGAGCGCCACATTGGCTTGGGCAGGGGTAGCGAAAGACGTCCCCATGACCACACCCATGACTTGGTTGACCGCCAAATCGTTGCGCATACGGGCCTCAAAACCTTCGGGCGTCATGCCTTGGGCACCGACCAAGGCGCGATAAGCCTCCGCATCCAGCGTGCCATCGGCGCGGCGCAGTGCAGCAATTTGCGGAATTTCTTGCAAGCTGCTGGCTAATTTGGCATCGGTGGTGATGATGCGCATTTTTTTTGCTGCAGCCTGCAACACGCGTTCGCGCACCATGCGCTCTAGCATGGCGTAGCGGGCGCTGGGCGAGTCGAGCAATTTGGCATCAATGCTTGGCTGCTCGGCGCGGATGCGATCGGACTCAATGCGGTGCGTGTTGTCCCAATCTTCCTGAGTGATGTCATGGCCATCGACCCGGGCCACCACGGGACTACCACCTGAAAAATATTTGGAGTCGATGCCGACCAGGACAAAGGAAGGAATGATCAACAAGAACAGAAAGAGCATCACGACTCTAGAGTGCTTGCGGATGGATTCAAACATGTTCAATCTTTCAGAGACAAAAACAAAAGGCGAACTTTCGTTCGCCTTTGTTCGGTGGTGGTGGTGGGTCCTGACGGTCTCGAACCGCCGACCTACTCCGTGTAAAGGAGCCGCTCTACCAACTGAGCTAAGGACCCTACCTAACTGGTTGTCAGTTCAAAGCATCTTTCAATGCCTTGCCTGGACGAAACTTTGGCACTTTAGCAGCCTTGATGTTAATGGCTGTGCCGGTGCGTGGATTGCGGCCGGTGCGTGCAGCGCGCTTGCCGACGGTGAAGGTGCCGAAACCGACGAGCGAGACTGTACCGCCTTT
Organism: Giesbergeria sp.; assembly: GCA_017988165.1. Lineage (GTDB taxonomy): Bacteria > Pseudomonadota > Gammaproteobacteria > Burkholderiales > Burkholderiaceae_C > Simplicispira. The sequence continues at coordinate 7,270 of JAGNSH010000065.1, forward strand.
TTTGAGCGTTTTCTTGACCGCATCGATAGTGGCCTCCAGCGCGCGTGCAGCAGCGGCCTTGGGCATGTCGGCGTTGTTCGCAATGTGCTCAATTAATTCGGTTTTGTTCACAAGAAACCTCTCGGTATCAGATTTTCTGGAATGTCTTTGGGCTATCTGGCGATAAAGACCATTGTATTCGAGATGTCAATATGGGCGCTGCCCTAAAGCAGTGCAGCTTTCTATTCTAGCCGCAAAACGGCGCCGGCTCGATGTCTGCGGCAAGTTTTGGTCAGCACCGCTGCGTCAATGTTTGACGCGTGCCCGAATCTCGGGGATGGCTTTTTGCAAGTAGTACACCATCGACCACACCGTTAGCACCGCTGAAAGCCAAATCAGCCAGACACCCCAAACGCCGGTGTCAATCGCATCAAACGCCCGCCCGTCGTAGAGCAAAAATGGAATCGCCATCATCTGCACCGTGGTTTTGACCTTGCCGATCATGTGGACGGCAACGCTTTTGCTGGCGCCAATTTGTGCCATCCACTCGCGCAGCGCCGAGATAGCGATTTCTCGCCCAATGATGATCAGCGCGACAAACACGTCAGCGCGCTGCAAATGCACCAGCACCAGCAGCGAGGCGCAGACCAAAAATTTATCGGCGACCGGGTCAAGAAAAGCGCCAAAGGCCGAAGCCTGATTGAGCTTGCGCGCCAAAAAGCCATCGAGCCAGTCGGTGGCAGCAAACACCACAAACATCACCGTGGCGATAAGGTTTTGCATCTCTGGCGCGATGGGCGCGTAGAACACCCCGACGATCAAAGGTATCGCGACAATGCGCGTCCAAGTCATGATGGTGGGAATAGTCCAGAACATGGCGGCGATTGTGTCACGCTGCGCCGGGCCGTTCAGCGCAGTGCGCGGTAAATGGCTTGGGCCAAGTCGTGCGAAATACCTTCTACCGTCACCAAGTCCTCGACACTGGCCGCCGCTACGCCGCGCACACCGCCAAAGCGCTGCAGCAGGCGGGCGCGTTTTTTCGGCCCGACGCCAGCGATTTCTTCTAACTGACCGCCGCCGACACGCACTTTGGCGCGCTGCGCCCGCATCCCGGTGATGGCAAAGCGGTGCGCCTCGTCGCGGATCTGCGCCACCAGCATCAGCGCCGCCGAGTCGTGGCCCAAGGCGATTTTTTCGCGGCCATCGGCAAACACCAGCTCTTCCAGCCCGACCTTGCGGCCCTCGCCTTTTTCGACGCCGACGATGCGCGACACGTCCAGCCCCAGCGCCGTAAACACTTCACGCGCCACGCCGACTTGGCCCTTGCCACCGTCGATCAGCACCACATCGGGCAGGCGCGCTTGGCTGGCGGGCAGCTCGGCGCCGCCGGCTTCGCGCAGCGCCTCGGCCACTTTGCTGTAGCGCCGCTGCAGCACTTGGCGCATGGCGGCATAGTCGTCGCCGCCAGTGATGCCTTCGATGTTGTAGCGCCGGTATTGGCTGCTTTGCATTTTGTGCTGCGCAAACACCACGCACGACGCCTGCGTCGCCTCGCCAGCGGTGTGCGAGACGTCAAAGCACTCCATGCGCAGTGCCGCCAAATCTTCCGGCGTTTCTTGCGGTAAATCCAGCGCTTGGGCCAAAGCGCGGGTGCGCGCTTGCTGCGAGCCTTCTTCGGCCAGCAAACGCGCCAATTGCAGGCTGGCGTTGGTCTGCGCCATGTCCAGCCAAGCGCGGCGCTGCTCACGCGGCTGATAGACGCTGTGGATGCGCACGCCGCTTTGCTCGCTCAGGGCGTCCAGCAGCGCGGCGTCCACCGGCGTGCTGACCACCAGCGTTGGCGGCACCGGCACGGCGATGTAGTGCTGGGCGATGAAGGCGTGCAGCACCAAAGATTCAACACTGCGCGGCGACGGCGGGGCCTCACCGTCCGCGCTGTCGTCAGCACTTTCAAGGGCAAACACCGCCGCCGCGTCCTCAACGTGCGCTGGGAAATAAGCCCGGTCACCCACATGGCGACCGCCGCGCACCATCGCCAAGTTGACGCAGGCGCGCCCGCCCTGCACTTTGACGGCCAGAATGTCCACATCCTTGTCCGACACCGTCTCAATCGACTGCTGGTGCAGCACGCGCGACAGGGCGGTGATTTGGTTGCGCAGCTCAGCCGCTTGCTCAAATTCGAGCTTTTCGGCGTGCGCCATCATGCGCACCTGCAACTGCTCCAGCAGCTCTTGCGTATCACCGCGCAGCAGCGCCTCGGCGTGCGCCACGTCCTGCGCATAGTCCGCGCCGGAAATAAAACCGACGCACGGCGCAGTGCAGCGCTTGATTTGGTAG
>JAGNSH010000066.1:0-5828 GCA_017988165.1 Giesbergeria sp.
GTGGCAGCGACGTTGTCTTCGGTGAAGCCAAAGTGCTCAAACAGCACCGGCGCTGGGGCCGATTCGCCAAAGGTGTCGATGCCGATGACGGCGGCGCAGCCGTATTTCCACCAGCCGTCGGTCACGCCCATTTCGACCGCCACGCGCGGAATGCCTGTCGGCAGCACCGCTTTTTTGTATTTGACATCTTCACGGTCAAAAGTGGTGGTACTCGGCATGGACACTACGCGAACAGCTATCTTTTTAGCAGCCAAAATGCGCTGCGCCTTCAGCGCCAATTGCACCTCCGAGCCGGTGGCAATGAGGATGGCTTGGGCGGCGCCCTTGATGCCGACATCGCTGGGCTCAGACAGCACATACGCGCCGCGACTGATTTGGCCGACATCGCGCTTGGGCGCGTAGGGCAGGTTTTGACGCGACAGCAGCAAGGCGGTGGGGCGGTCGCGGTTGGTCAAGGCGATCGACCAGGCCACTGCCGTTTCTGCCGTGTCAGCAGGGCGCCAGACATCCAAACCCGGAATCAGGCGCAGGCTGGCAGCGTGCTCAATCGACTGGTGGGTGGGGCCGTCTTCGCCCAGGCCAATCGAGTCGTGGGTAAAGACGTGAATCACGCGCAGCTTCATCAGCGCGGCCATGCGGATGGCGTTGCGGCTGTAGTCGCTGAAAGTGAGGAAGGTGCCGCCGTAAGGAATAAAGCCGCCGTGCAGCGCCACGCCGTTCATGATGGCCGCCATGCCAAATTCGCGCACTCCGTAGTTGATGTGGCGTCCGCCCACCAGTTGGCCATTGACTTCTGTCTGCACCACTTCGCCAGCGGCCTCAAAACGCAGCGCCGGTGTGCTCTTGGTGTTGGTCAGGTTGGAGCCGGTCAGGTCGGCACTGCCGCCCAGCAGCTCGGGCAGTGCGGCAGTAAAGGCTTCCAGCGTCATCTGGCTGGCCTTGCGGCTGGCGACGGTGGCGCCTTCGGTGTGCGCGCGCACCACGGTATCGACGGCCGTTTGGGCAAACGCGGCGGGCAGGTCGCCGTTCATGCGGCGGGTCAATTCAGCCGCCAGTTCGGGAAAGGCTTTGCTGTAGGCGGCAAAGCGCTTGTCCCACGCGGCTTCGGCCTTGGCGCCAGCAGCTTTGGCGTCCCAGTCGCGGTAGACGGCGGCGGGAATTTCAAACGGCGCATACGGCCAGTCAATCGCGGCGCGGGTCAGGCCAATTTCTTCGGCGCCGAATGGCTCGCCGTGCGCTTTGGAGGTGCCGGCGCGGTTGGGCGAGCCTTGGCCGATGGCCGTTTTGCAGACGATCAGCGTCGGGCGCTGGCACTGCGCTTTGGCCTGCGTCAGCGCAGCGGCCACAGCGGCGGCGTCGTGGCCGTCGACCGCGTCGATGACGTTCCAGCCGCAAGCGGCAAAGCGCTGGGGCGTGTTGTCGATAAACCACGGCGCCACTTGGCCGTCAATGCTGATGCCGTTGTCGTCGTACAGCGCAATCAGCTTGCCCAGCTTCCAAGCACCGGCCAGCGAAATCGCTTCTTGGCTGATGCCCTCCATCAGGCAACCGTCGCCCAAGAAGGCGTAGGTGTGGTGATTGACCACGCTGTGGCGCGGGCGGTTGAATTCTTTCGCCAACAGCTTTTCTGCCAGCGCAAAGCCCACCGCGTTGGTGATGCCTTGGCCCAGTGGGCCGGTGGTGGTTTCGACGCCCGGCGTGACGCCGTGCTCGGGGTGGCCGGCGGTTTTGCTGTGCAGTTGGCGAAAGTTTTTCAGCTCTTGCATGGGCAGGTCGTAACCCGTCAAGTGCAGCACTGCATACAGCAGCATCGAGCTGTGGCCGTTGGAGAGCACAAAGCGGTCGCGGTCAAACCAGTCGGGGTTGGCAGGGTTGTGCTGCAGGTGCGAACCCCACAGCGCTACCGCCATGTCGGCCATGCCCATCGGGGCGCCGGGGTGGCCCGAGTTGGCTTGTTGAACAGCGTCCATTGCGAGTGCGCGGATCGCATTCGCCATTTGTTGTGAGTTGGCCATCAGGGCAAGTCCGGTGAGGAAGATGAGAGAAAACCCGAGATTTTAGCGGCGCTACCCATCACAGCGCGCGCTGCACCCTATGCCAACACGGCATCGGGCTGATAAAGCGCCGTGCGCATTACAGTGGCGGCCATGCTTTATCCACCCGCCGCCACTGCCGCAATGGCCACCAACGTCCCCGCTTTGCTCTTGGCCGCTGGTCGGGGCGCGCGGATGCGCCCCTTGACCGACACCACGCCCAAGCCGCTGCTGCGCGTGCGCGGCCAGCCGCTGCTGCACTGGCATTTGCAGGCGCTGGCGGCAGCGGGCGTGGCGCAAGCGGCCATCAACACCGCGTGGCTGGGCGAGCAGATCAGCGCGCATTTTGGCAGCACTTTTTATAGTGATTTTGGCCTGCAGCCCTTACAGGATAAGCGCCATCAGCTATCAATTTCATACTCGCACGAGGGCCAAGACTTTGGCGCGGCACTAGAAACTGCGGGCGGCATTGCACGCGCCTTGCCGCTGTTGGGTGATGTTTTTTGGCTGGCTGCCGGTGACGTGTTTGCGCCCGACTTTGTCTTTGCCGCCGACGCCGCACAAGCCTTTGCCGCCAGCGACCAACTGGCCCACCTGTGGCTGGTACCCAACCCGGCGCAGCACCCGCGCGGCGACTTTGGCCTGTCGCCCAGCGGCTTGGCGCTGAACTTGGCCGACGCCGACCCCACGCCGCGCTACACCTACAGCACCATCGCCCTGCTGCGCGCACAGTTGTTTGCGCCGCCGTGGTGCAGCATTGCACCGGGCAATCCACACGGCGTGGCCGCGCCGCTGGCACCGCTGCTGCGCCGCGCCATGGACGCGGGGCGCGTTGGCGCGTCGCTCTACACCGGCCGCTGGACAGACGTCGGCACGCCCGAACGCTTGCAGGCGCTGAATACGTAACCATGGTTACAGCAGTACGATCGCCCGATGAACCCTGTCTACGCTCAACGCCGCGCCGCTCTGGCGCAGCACCTTGGCCCCGGCGCCATCGCCATCATCCCCACCGCCCCCGAGCAAGCACGCAACCGCGACAGCGACTTTCTCTACCGCCACGACAGCTACTTTTATTACCTTACCGGCTTTAGCGAGCCGCAGGCGTGGCTGGTGCTGACGGCGGACGGCCACAGCACGCTGTTTTGTCAGCCCAAAGACGTCGAGCGCGAGATTTGGGACGGCATTCGCCTCGGCCCCGCAGCGGCGATAGAGGCGCTGGGCGTGGACAGCGCCTATTCGGTCAGCGAGCTGGACACGCGCTTGCCGCGTTTACTCGAAAACCACACCAGCGTGTCCTATCCGTTTGCCAGCCACAGCGGCTTGGCGGCGCGGGTCGAGGCGTGGCTGCAACCGGTGCGCGCGCGGGTGCGCGCGGGCGTGCTGTGCCCAACGCAACACAACGACCTGTGCGCCCCCCTCGATGAAATGCGCCTGATCAAAGACGCCCACGAGCAGGACGTGATGCGCCGCGCCGCGCACATCAGCGCTGGCGCACACATCCGCGCCATGCAGCGCTGCGCCGCCATGCTGCGCGCGGGCCAAGCGGTGCGCGAATACCACCTGGATGCCGAGCTGCTGCACGAGTTTCGCCAGCACGGCTCCCAGTACCCGGCCTATAGCTCCATCGTCGCTGCCGGTGCCAACGCCTGCGTGCTGCACTACCGCGCCGACGCCGCACCCATCCGCGCCGGCGAGTTGGTGCTGATCGACGCTGGCTGCGAGTTGGACGGCTACGCCAGCGACATCACGCGCACCTTTCCAGCCAACGGCAAATTTACCGGGCCACAGCGCGCGCTGTACGAGCTGGTGCTGGCCAGCCACACCGCCGCCGTCGCCGCTACCCGTGCTGGTAACCGCTTTAGCGACCCGCACCACGCGGCGGTGGCGGTGCTGGCACAAGGGCTGCTGGACGTGGGTTTGCTGGACAAAAACCAGCACGGCAGCGCGCAAGACGTGGTGGCCAGCCGGGCCTATGCACAGTTTTATATGCACCGCACCAGCCATTGGTTGGGCATGGACGTTCACGACTGCGGCAGCTATATCGAACCCGCAGAAATGCACCACACCAGCCAGCGCACCGACCCGGTTTCGGGCGAGGCCGTGCTCGAGCGCCCCAGCCGCATCCTGCGCCCCGGCATGGTGCTGACCATTGAGCCGGGCCTGTACGTGCGCCCCGCGCCCGGCGTACACGAGCAGTTTCACCACATCGGCATCCGCATCGAAGACGACGCCATCGTCAATGACACCGGCTGCGCCAGCGGCTGCGCGCTGATCACCAGCGGTGTGCCGGTAGCGCCCGACGAGATTGAGGCACTGATGCGGGCCTAAAGAGGCGCTTAAAACGCTCTTAAAACGACAAAAAACCCGCCATGCGGGTTTTTTGTTGTGTCGGCGGGCAGTGGACGTTACTGGGCGTACATCCGCTTGGCGTCGTCGACACATTTGGACTTGACATCACCGGCCAGCGCATCGCAGCGCTCTTTAGCGGCTTTGTAATTGGCTTCGCGCTTTTCTTCAGCCGCTTCTTTCTTAGCCTCGGCCACATTGGCATCTTTTTCAGGCTTGCTGTTGGCGGGCGTTGCTTGCGCTTTGGCAACCTTGGCGTTTTCTATGGCTTTAACGTGTTCGGCTTTGGCGTCTTTGTTGCAGACGTCCTTGTCGTTGCCGCTGTGGTCATCGCACTTTTCTTTGGCCACGGCATAGTCGGCATCGGCTCTGGCTTTGCGGACTTTGTAGTGCGCCTTTTCGCTGGGCTTGTACTGGGCGGCCAATTCGGCTTTGGCAACGTCTTCAGTGCCTTTGGCTTGCTTGATGCAAACATCTTTGGCGTTTTCAGTCAACGCGTCGCACTGGGCTTTGCTGGCCTTGTATTCAGCGCTGATGCGCTCTTTTGCCACGCTGTGCTCTGCGGAGGTCATAGCCATGGAGGCGGTGGCAAAGAGGCCAGTCGCCACCAAGGCAATCAAATGACGAGGGAAATGCATATGCGTCGCTCCTACGAAGAAATGGGTGAGGGGAAGCAGAAAAGAAAAAACCAGCGCATGGCAGGTGGCTGCCATGCGCTGATCTATCAGCTTTCGAAACGGAAGTCAGGATGGCGTTTTTGCCATGCGCTCAACTGCTCTTCTGCTGCCTCTACCGCCAAGCCTTGGCGCTCTTGCAGCTTGCCCAAGAACTGGTCGCGCTTGCCGGCAATGACGTCAAAGTCGTCGTCGGTCAGCTTGCCCCATTGCTCTTTCATCTTGCCGGTAAATTGCTTCCAGTTGCCTTTGATGCGATCTTCGTTCATGGCTCAATCCTTGCGAATATTCGCGCTGGCCATCCACTTGTTGTAAGCAGAACCATTGCATGGCGCGATGGATTGACTGTAGGTCGCAGCCCGCGCCCAGCGCGTCAGCCAAGCGGGCGATTGGGCGTCAGCGTTGGCCTACAGAGGGCGGCGTCCCGTGTCAATTCCAGCAAGACGGCAAAACACCTCAACACCTCAACGCCCCATCTGCTCCAGCCACTGCGCCAGCTCTTGTGCCACTTGGGTGCTGGCTTCGGCCAAGGCGCGGGTGCCGCCGGCGGCGTCGGCGCTGCGGGCCGGTTGTTGCACCACAAACAGGCGCTGGCCGTGCAGTTTTTCGCCGGCAGCGGTTGGCTCGGTCAGCGTGGCGCGCAGGCGAATCAGGCCGACGCTGTCTTGCGCGCTGCTAAAGACTTGGCTGAATTCTTCTAGCCGCACGCGCAACACGTCGGGCTGGCTGCCGCCCAAGCCGTTCAGAGCAGCCACGCCGTCACTGCTGGCGCTGC
>JAGNSH010000066.1:5928-9510 GCA_017988165.1 Giesbergeria sp.
GCCGTCACTGCTGGCGCTGCGGGCTGCGGCCAAGCCGTCTTCGGTGCGCAGCACGGCGCGGCGCTGGCCAAGCTGGGCGCGCAGGTCTTGCTCGACCAATTGCGCCGGCGGCAGGCTCCAGCGGGCCATCTGGTAGGGCAGGCGTTGGCGGGCATCGGCATAGGCCAAGCGGTACAGCACGGCGGTGCTGGTGTCGGCACTGCCCGCGCCTTCGACATCGGCCAAGGCAATTGCTGGCAGGGCCGGCGCTGGCTGGGCGGCGCTGGCAGGCACTGCGCCGGGGCCAAAGTCGTACAGCACCGGGCGCGGCGGTGGCTCGGGCAGGGCCGAGCAGCCAGCAGCAAAAATAGCAGTCAAAACGGCTGCAGCCCTTATGTAGCTTGCGCTTGTAGCTATCGAATAAAGAGTATTCATGGCTTATGACTTGTTGCTTATGGCTTGGAAAGGGCGGTGGGCGCTGGGGCGACAAAGCCGCTCTCACCCGGGCCGGGCCGGGCGTAGCCTTGGCCATAGAAGAACATCTGCGGGTTGTCGCTGACGCCTTCGGCGACGCGGCCAAACTGGCGCGCGGCGCGGGTGGTGGCGTCGCTGGCACGTTCGACGCGCGGCAGCGTGTTGACGCTCAGGCGGTCGGCGGCGCGGGCCAGCATTTGGGCGCCAATGCGGCCTTGCTCTAGCGCGCCATCGGGGGCGTTGAGGCGCTCGGCGCTCACGCCCATTTCACGCGCCACCACGGAGACTTGATCGCCTGCGGCTTGCAGCGAGGCCAGCGTTTTGTCGGTGTTGCGCGCCAGCGCGGGCAGTGCCGCCAGCGCCGGGTCAAGGCGCTGCGTCACCGTGGCTTGCAGCTGCTGGCTCAGGCTGTTGACACTGGCGGCGGCGTTGCCCATTTGGGCCAAGGCGGTGGTCAGCAACTGCTGGTTTTCATCGCTCAACACATCGTTCAGGTGGCGCATCACGGCTTGCGCTTGCGCCAAAATTTCGGGGCCTTGCTCGGCCAGTTTGCTAAACGGCGAGGCGTGCAGCGGCAAGCGCGCAATGCCGCTGCTGCCGCGCGCCACTGCCGTGTGTACTTCGCCCGCGTCGTCCAGCAGCACATAGGCCAGCCCGGTCACGCCTTGGTAGCCCAGCACGGCAAAAGTGGTTGGCGTGATGGGGGTGCTGTCTTCGACGTCGATGCGAATCAACACGTTGCCGCGCACGTCCGGGTCAAAGCCAATGTGCGTGACTTTGCCGACGGCGACGCCTTTGTAGCGCACCGCCGCTTGCGGTTGCAGGCCGCTGACGCCTTCGCGGCTGGAGAGCTCGTAGGACTGGTAGCTGCCGTTGTCGCGCGTCAGCCACATGGCCAAACTGGCCGCCATAACGGCCATGAACAGGACAAAAACCCCGGCGGCCAGAGCGTGTGCTTTGTTTTCCATCAGCTTTCCTTGACGGCAGCGACAGGGGCCATGGCGCGGCGGCCACGTTCTCCCTGAAAAAACTGCTTGATAAACGGGTGGTCAAAATCGGCCACTTCTTGGGGTGCGCCGCTGACGAGGACGTGCTTTTCGGCCAACACCGCCACGCGCGAGGACAGGGCAAACAGCGTATCGAGGTCGTGCGTCACCATCACCATGGTCAGGCCCAGCGCGGCGTGCAGCTCGTGCAGCAGCGCGCAAAATTCGTCCGATCCGTGCGGATCGAGACCCGCTGTCGGCTCGTCCAGCAACAGCAGCGGCGGATCCATGATCAAAGCGCGCGCCAGCGCCACGCGCTTGATCATGCCGCCCGACAAGTCGGCGGGCATCCGCGTGGCGTGCTCGGGCTTGAGCCCGACCATTTGCAGCTTGACCAGCGCGGCGTCGCAGACCAAATCATCGGGCAGCGTGCCTTGTTCGCGCAGGGCAAAGGCGATGTTGTCGAGCACGTTAAACGCCGAAAACAGCGCGCCGTGCTGAAACAGCATTCCCACCCGGCTGGCCGCACCGGGGCCGCACATCTCGGTGGCCGGGCGCCCCAGCGAGGTGACGCGCCCGCGCGTGGGCCGCATCAAGCCCAAAATTTGCCGCAGCAACACGGTTTTGCCGGTGCCCGAGCCGCCCACCAAGGACAGCATTTCGCCGCGCTCGACGCGCAGGTTCAGGTCTTGGTGAACGGTGGTGGCGCTGGCGCCTTTGCCAAACACCGTCCACAGGCCTTCAATATCGATCACAGCGGTGTCGGTCGTCGGTGGCGCCATGTCAAATCCCGACGTTCTTAAAGACGATGGCAAACAGCGCATCGACCACGATGACGATAGTGATCGACGTCACCACCGAGGCCGTGGTGCCCGCGCCCAAGCTTTGGGTATTGGGTTTAACGCGCAGCCCCCAGTGGCAGCCAATCAGCGCAATCAGCAGGCCAAACACCACCGACTTGGACACCGCCAGCGTCAAGTTGGCCGCGTCCACCGCACGCGGCAGCGCTTGGGCAAAGTAGGCCGGCGAGACGTCCATGGCAATGTCTGCCGCCAGCATTCCGCCGGCCAGCGCGGCCAGCGTCGTCCAGACAGCAATCAAAGGCATGGCAATCGCCAGCGCCAGCGCCCGTGGCAACACCAAGCGAAAACCGTGCGCAATGCCCATGACGCTCATCGCGTCCAGCTCTTCGGTGACGCGCATCACGCCAATTTGCGCCGTAATCGCCGAGCCCGAGCGCCCAGCGACCAAAATCGCCGCCAGCATCGGCCCCAATTCGCGGATCAGCGAGATGCCCAAAATGTTGACGATGAACGACTCGGCGCCAAACTGGCGCAGTTGCAGGCTCATCAAATACGCCAGCACCACGCCAATCAAAAAACCCACCAGCGCCGTGATCGGCAGCGCCATGGCGCCCATGTTGTACAGGTGGCCCGAAATGTCGCGCCACGGCCCACGGCGCGGCGCACGCAGCAGGCGCAGCACATCCAGCGCCAAGCGCCCGACCAGCACCGTGATTTGTTGGGCGTGGGTCAAGCCATTCATCACCAACGAGCCCAAGCGGTTGACTTGATCGCCCAAGCGCCACGGCGCAGCCGGCACCGGCGCGCTGCTAAAGCGCTCGGCGCGCTCTAGCAGCGCACGCTGGCCGTCTTGCAATTGCAGCCGCTGCGGCCAGGTGCGCCCCCAGTGGTTCCACAGCAGTTGTGCGCCGACATGGTCCAGCCACTGCACGCCGCGCAAGTCCCAGCCCAAGTCAGCACTGGGCGGCAGCTGGGCCATTTGCTGCTTCAAAACGCGCCACTGCGCGCGCTCGCCCATCTCAGCGGCGCCCCAGCGCCCACGCAACTGCACACACAGCCCCTCAGGGGTGTCAGCGCGAATGAGTTGGGGGGCGTGATCGGACATGGACTAAATCAAGCAAGGCCGCTGCTGGCCGGTGGCGACAAAGTGGGCAATGGTAGCGGTTCAACACCGCGCGGCACAATGGCAGCGCCCAAGCCGCACTAGTAGCTTTGTCAACAAGTAGTCAAAATTCCCTATCGGGAAATTTTTATTGTTAACCCACTGCATTGCCCGCATAATTTCCCGAACAGGAAATAATTGTGTCCATCACCCCCACCAACTCTCCCGAAGCACTGGG
>JAGNSH010000225.1 GCA_017988165.1 Giesbergeria sp.
CGGCTGACGGCATGGATCGCCACGCCGCAGGAGTCATAACCCCGGTATTCCAGCCGCTGCAAACCTTGTACCAAAACCGGCACGATATTGCGTGATGAAACTGCCCCAACGATGCCGCACATATTTAAGCTCCAATCCAAAGATGCGCCATCGTAGGGGGTTCGCTTAGAAATATCTGTTTGATTTTTCCTGAAAAATGAACGTTAATTTCACAAAAATACAATTGCGAAATTAAATTTCAATTTATGTCAAAAAACGAACTATTTGAACTCGACAGCATCGACCTGCAGCTGCTCGATGCGCTGCAAACCGACGCTGCGCAAAGCAACCAAGCGCTGGCCGAGCAGCTGCAGATCTCGCCGCCGACCTGCCTGCGCCGCACCAAACGCCTGCACCGCGCCGGACTGATTGAGCGCCAAGTCGCCCTCTTGCAGCCCGACCGCATTGCCGCGCTGCTGGGGCACGGGCTGCAGGCGATTGTCGAAATCACGCTAGAGCGCCAAGGCGCCGAGCTGCTGGACGCGTTTGAAGCGCGCGCCGTGCAAGACTCTGCGGTGCAGCAGTGCTGGCGCGTCTCGCCCGGGCCAGACTTTGTGCTGATCACGCACACGCCCGACATGCCGGCCTACTTGGCGCTGGCGCAGCGGCTGTTTACCAGCCACGCCAATGTGCGCAATGTGCGGGCGTTTTTTAGTACCAAGCGGGCCAAGTTGGATACACGCATTGCATTGAGAAACACCGGCTGAAATTTTTTATCAGCGTAGAGTGGGACGGGCTTTTACCAAATTCTGGGTGTCGCCAAAACGGCCAGTGCCAACGAGCTCAAAAAAGCCTTTCGCAAGCTGGTGAGCAAATACCACCCCGAGTCAAATCGGCCTGTAGCCCTTATGCAGCAAGCGCTAGCAGCTATCAAAAATTATGCCTGTGCCGCTTGTCGGGTTACGCTGCGCTAACCCAACCTACAAATGGCAGCCGCTACAGCCACTTCACCAGCAGGCTGATTACCAAACTCAGCAGCACGGTGCTGGCCAGCGGAATAAACCATTCGCGCCCGAACAGGCGAAAGTGAAAGTCCCCCGGCAGCCTCCCTAGCCCGAGTTTGCGCAGCCACGGCGTCAGGCCGTTGATCAACACCAGCGCCAAAAAGACAACGATCAGCCAGCGGATCATGGAATGGTTTGAACAGCTTTACGCTTCAGAGCCGGTGCGTGCGGTCGCCGTGGGCAAAGCCAATCGCTTCCCACGGCTCGCCCTTGCACAGCGCCAGCACTTTGAAGAACTCGCCCATCTCGTGCTCCATGACGAGTTTGGCGGCCAGCACGCGCTGGTCTAACGGCTGTTGCTCCATCTTTGCCGGCAAGCCGCAGTTGATCAAAAAGTGCGCTTGCGTGGTGTAGCCCAGCACGCTCCAGCCTTGGCCACCCGGCAGCGGCTGGTCTTGCGCCGCCAGCGCCATCGCCGTGAAGTTGACGTGGGCGGTGATGTCTTTCAGCCCGACATCGACCAGCGGATCGTCGTCAGACTGGTGCGCGCGGTGGCACATCACCGTGCCCATGTGGCGCTGCGGGTGGTAGTACTCGTCTTCGCCAAAACCGTAGTCAATAAGAAACGCCGCGCCGCGCACCAGCCGGTCGCCCAGCGTGTGGATGAAGGCCTCGGCCTGCGGGTGGATTTCGGTCAGGTAGTCGTGCGGGCCTTCGATGTCAATCGGTGGGCGCAGCTCGGTCGGGCGGTCTTGCCAGATGAAGGAGCCGTCCGCTTCGACACCGACACCGCGCTCGTGCCACACGCCATCCGCTTCGCCGCCGTGGCGCGATAGCAGTTGCACTGGCATGGCGTCCAGCACCTCGTTGCCGACGATGACGCCTTCCATCTGCTCGGGCAGGGTGTGCAGCCAGCGCACTTTGCCCTCGTACTTGGCCAGCAGCTGTTGCTGGCGCGCGCGCAGCGTGCCCGACAAATCGACGATGGTGTAGCAGCGCACCGCAGTGCCCATTTCAGCGAGTGCATCGAGCAATTGCAGCGCCAGCGCGCCCGAGCCAGCGCCAAACTCCCAGACTTCGTCGGTGCCGGTGCGCTCCAAGGCTTCTGCCACCTGCACCGCCAGCGTTTGGCCAAACAGCGGCGTCAGCTCGGGCGCGGTGACGAAGTCGCTGCCTGTCTGCGGCATGGCGCCAAACTTGGGCAGCTCGCCGGCGTAGTAGCCCATGCCGGGCGCGTACAGCGCCAGCGCCATGAAGCGGTCAAATGGCAACCAGCCACCGGCGGATTGAATGGCCTGCACGATATGGCTGTGCAGGGCGGTCGTTAAACTTGTGGGTTGTTTTGTCACGGCCCGCATTGTCCCCGAATGTCCTCCCCTTTTTGCTTAACGCCTTCTTCTGTACGCACGGTTTTAGTCACCGGCGCCGCTCGGCGCTTGGGGCGTGAGATTGCGCTGGCGCTGGCCGCTGGCGGCTGGCAGGTCGCCGTGCATTACCGCGCGTCCGAGGAAGATGCTATCGAAACCGTAGCTGCTTGCGCCCGCCATCAAAGGGCTAGCGCCCATTTTGATGCAGATTTTGACGACGAAGCCGCCGTGCGCGGCCTGCTGCCAAGGGTGGTGGCGCACTTTGGCCGGGTCGATGCGGTGGTCAACAGCGCTTCGCTGTTTGAGCACGACGACGCGGCCAGCTTCGGCTTTGCTGCGCTAGAGAAGCACCTGCGCAGCAATACCGCCGCGCCCATCGTGCTGGCGCAGGCGCTGCACGCGCACTTGCAAGGACGCGCCGCCGCTGGCGAGGCGGGCGTACAAGGCGCCGTGGTCAACCTGCTGGACCAAAAGCTGTGGAACCAAAACCCCGACTTTGTCAGCTACACCCTGTCCAAAGCCGCGCTGGAAGCGGCCGGCACCATGTTGGCGCTGGCGCTGGCACCGCGGGTGCGCGTGGTCGGCGTAGCGCCCGGCCTGACGCTGACCAGCCACCTGCTGAGCGACGATAAATTTGCCCAGCTGCACCGCTTGAGCCCGCTGGGGCGCTCGTCCACGGCGGCGGACGTCGCCAGCGCGGTGCGCTTTGCGCTGGAGAACCAGTCCATCACTGGCACGACGCTGCTGGTCGATGGTGGCCAGCACCTGATGAAGTTTGAGCGCGATTTTTCTTTA
>JAGNSH010000067.1 GCA_017988165.1 Giesbergeria sp.
GTGCAAGGCAGTCTTCCGATATGAAGTGAACAAGGCGCGCGCGCCAACGCTGGGCCAGTGCCTGCAGCGCCGCCGAGGGCGGCGCTTCGTGGCACAGCAGCACATGGTCGTAATCGCTGCGCGTGAAGTTGTAGAGGTAGTTGGCAATGCCTTCGCCATACGGGTCGTCAAAGCACTCGGTGTGCATGATGGGCCCCCACGGCAAGATGGGCGAGCGCGTGGTCGATTGCAGCCGCACGCTGGCGCCGGTCTGCTCGGCCAGAGCGCGCCCGAGCACAAACGCCGGGTGCATGAATTCGCCCGTGCCCAGCACCAGCACCCGCTGGCCGGCGCTGATGCCGGCGGCCACAGCAGCCAGCGCCTTGGGTGCCAAGCGCACCGGCCCGCTGCGCCCCAGCCGGCCAAAACCGCTGTCGCGGAACAGCGGCTCACAGCCCAGAGCGGCTTGGGCAGGTGGGGCTGGAGGTGCTTCAGAAACTGCACCTTCGGCACTGGCGTGGGGCGTGAACGTCCACGCCCCGTCCAGCAGCGCGCCGGTGGTCAGGGGCAACCCCATGCGCGCCTCCAGACCCGCGCGGGTCGCACCCGAAAAATCAGTGATGGATGCCAGATGCACCCGCTCAATGCCCGGCGCTTGACCCAAGCAGGTGTGCGCCAAATGCACAAAGGTGTTGCCGGTACTGATTTCGTCGTCCACCAACACCAGCGCCCGTGCGCTGACAAATTGCGCGTGCAGCAGCGGGTCGGTCGGCAGGTGCAAAAACACCTGCGGCGCGTGGCTGTGGCTTTCTTCAAACGCCAGCGCCTGCGCGCCGACAGCGCGGTAGCGGCTGGTGTGCAGGTACAGCGCTGGCGTATCGGGGTGCTGGCGCTGCCAGGCCTCAAACACGCCTTGGCCCAAGCCGGTGGCGGTCTCGGCCATGCCGATGAACAGCACCGGCCCCGGCTGCGCGCCCATCTGCGCCGGAATGCGCCGCGCAATGCGCTCGTGGCAGTCTTGCACCACTGCCGGGGCGACGGGCAAATGCTTGGCCAGCACGCGGCTGACAAACAAAAAAGCGCGGCGCGGGTTGTTGCGCGCTGCCAGCACAAACAGTTCATGCGCTGGCAACTCGCTGCGCTCGACGTGCAGTTGCAGCGTGCCGCTGGGCAAGTGGTGGGATTGGGTCAGCGCACTCATGGCAACACTGTGGCCTGATTGACTTCACCCACGCGCAGGCCATCGGCAATCGGCCCGATATCTAAACCGGCGTAGCCGTTGGCAAAGCCTTGCAGCCCCAGCCACGGCAAATTGGGGCCCGCCAAACAGGCCATGGCAATGCCACCCGACATCCGCGCATTGACTTCCAGCAGCCCCGGCCCGTGGACGCCGTCGCGAAACTGGATGTTCAGATAAGCGCTCAGACCAAACTGCGCCACGATGCGGGCGCAGGCGTCTTGCAAGTCGGCGCGCATATCGATGCACTGGCCTTGGCCCGCCGCCGTGCCCTTGCGCCGCGCCACGGCGCAGCGCAGCACGCCAGCATCGGCCAGACAGTCCACGCTGTACTCGGCCCCGGGCAAATACTCCATCACCAACAGCGGCGCCCAGCTAGGCACCTGGCCCAGCATGAAGCGCAGCGTCGGCAGGTCGATCTGGTAGTCCATGCCGCGCAGCAGCACGTCCATCGCCGAGACATCGGTGCGAATGCGCCGAAAGCCAATGCCATACACGCCGACGGCCGGTTTGATGCACACCTGCGCATGGCGCGTCGCCAGTGCGGCGTAGGCGGCATCGAACTCGGCCAGCGTCTGCACGGTGATGGATTCGGGTGCGGGCGCGGGTGGGCAAGCCACGGTGGCATAAAACCGCGCCTTGTCCTCCAGCAGCGCCAGCGTGGCCCCATCGCCAGCGGCCAGCAGGCGCGTGCCCTGGGCGGCAAAGCGTGCGCTGTCGGCCACCAGCGCCTGCACCGCCTTGCTGGGCACCAGCACATCGACGGCGTGCTGGCGGCACATCTCCAGGCACCAATCGACATACGCCGGCAGCGCCAGACCGGCCGGCTCGGTCCAATAATGGTCGGCGGCCAGCGCCACCAGCGCTTGGGGGTGGGCGCCGCTGGCCAGCAGCGTCACGGCTTTGCCATCGGCCGCCGCGCCTTGGCGCAGCAAACGCAGCGGCGCGTGCAGTGACGAAAATCCTTTATTGAACCAAACGCGCATCGTCGGCTTACAGGTGCGGCTTGATTTGCGGCATCAGGTCTTCAAAGGTGCGCCCGAGTCCGTTTTCGCCAATGGCGTGCATCTTCCACTCGTCGTTATGGCGATAGAGTTTGGCCATGATTTGCGCGTTGTGCTTGCCCTGCACCGACAGGTCGTAGCGGGCAATTTCTTGCTGCGTGCGGCCATCCAGAATGCGGCAAAAAGCGTTTTCGACTTGGCTGAAGTCTTGGCCGGTAAAGCAGTTGACGGTGAACACCAGCGACTTGACCGTGGCTGGCACGCGGTCCAGCGCCACCTTGATTTGCTCGTCATCGCCCGCGCCGTCGCCAGTGCGGTTGTCGCCGGTGTGCTCAATGCTGCTGTCTTTGCTGCGCAGTTGGCGAAACCACACGGCATCTACCAAAGCGCCGCCAGCATCAAACATCAGGCACGAGGCGTCCAAGTCAATGTCTTGGCTGCCACCGCCAAAGCCCAAAAAGCCCTTCTTCTTGGCGGCGTCCCAACCCAAGCCCATCACGACCTGCGTCAGCGCGCTGCCAGCCTCTTTGTTGAGCGAAATTTTTTGGCCTTTTTGCAAATTCACTGCCATCTTCGTTACTCCTGTGGGGTGGTAAAAAATCGAGAAAAAATTTAGATAACCGTGGCGCTGTCAATGCCCAGCGCTTGGCAAATTTTGTGCATAGCTTGGCGCTCAGCGTCGTCAAATTTGCCATCGACATTGGCAATGGCCAAACACACGCGGGCAATCAATTGCGCCTCGGGTTTGTTCTTGAACAGGGCCAGTTTTTGCAGCACTTCGCCGGTGGCGATGGTGGTGTCAAAGTCAAAGCGACCGACGCACTGGTTAAAGGTTTCGATGACTTTGTCGGCCTCAAACACCGACATTTGCTCGGAGTTGCGCATATAGCCCAGCAGCTTTTGCTTTTCGGCTGGCGAGACTTCGCCATCGGCGTAGGCCATCAAAGTGGCGCTGGAGACGATGGCTTGCATCAGGTCTTTGGAGCGGTATTTTTTCAGCTCGGTGTTCATCGACTGGGCCGCGCCGCTGAGGGTCTGTTTCAAAGAATCAAAGAAGGACATACGAAAAACTCCAAGAGAAAAAGTGAGAGGTGCCGCGATCAGAACGATCAGAAAAATCAGGATCTGGGTGAGATTTTGCTGGCCAGCCAAGCCAGAAAACTCTCCTTGTTGCGTGAGCACACCAGCACCTGGCCTTGGCCAGAAAACTTCAGCACCATGCCTTCACCCGAGGTCACGCTGCCGACCAGATTGCCCAGAAAGCCACGATTGGCGTTGGTGGCGGCGCTCAGGCTGTATTGCAGCGTGGCGTCCCACGCCACCACATGGCCATTGTCAATGATGATGTCTTTGCCGGGCTGCACATCAAGCCGAAACAGCGAACCAAAGCCATTCACCGCCAACTGGCCGCTGCCGCTGGACTGGCCGACAAAAAAACCTCCGGTGCCAGCAAACAGCGCATTGCCAATGCCCTGGCTGCGCGCTGTCACCTGCACGCCCGAGGTGGCCGCCACATAAGCGCCGTCGCTGAGCAAATACTGGCGCGCACCGACATCGAGCACCTCGACGCCGCCGGGCATGGTGGGCGAGAGCAGGCAGTCGCCGGCACCGCGCGTGGCCTCGATGCGCTGCTGAAAGAACGACTCGCCATTGGCAAAGCGGCGCATGGCGGCTTGCAAAATGCCGCCCTGCACGGTGCCGGACAAGTCCAGGTTGGCCTCCATCATCACCATGGCGTCGGACTCGCAAAAAATGGCCTCACCCTTGTCCAGCGACACATGCAAAAACGGATCGACATCGCCCGTCACGGTAAACACCGGCATACCACACCTCCCTCATCCAAACGCAATGCAGAAAAAGGGCCAGCAGCGCATGCAATGCACTCTGGCCCAGACACCACTTTCACGACGGGCGCCAGCAAGACGCCTGTGGCGGGTGTGGCTTAGACGTTGACGCCGAAGTTTTTCGCCATCGGGCCCAAACCGCCTTGGAAGCCTTGGCCGACGGCCTTGAATTTCCACTCGCCGTTGTGGCGGTAGATTTCGCCAAAAATCATGGCGGTTTCGACCGAAGCGTCTTCCGACAGGTCATAGCGCGCCACTTCTGCGTTGGTGGTGGCATCGACACAGCGCACATAGGCACTGGCAACCATGCCAAAGTTTTGGCGCTTGGCCTCGCCGTCGTGGATGGTCACGCAGACGGCGATTTTTTCGACATCGGCAGGCACTTTGTCGAGTTCGACGGTCACCGACTCATCGTCGCCCTCGCCTTCGCCGGTGCGGTTGTCGCCCGAATGCACCACGCTGCCATCGCTGGACTTGGCCTGGTTGTAAAAGACAAAATCCGCGTCCGAGCGCACTTTGCCGCCGGCGCCGAGCAAAAACACGCTGCCGTCGAGGTCGAAAGCGTCACCGTCGGTGGCACGCATACTCCAGCCCAAACCGATCAGCATTTTTTTCATGCCGGGGGCTTCTTTGGACAGATTGACGTTGCCGCCTTTTTGCAGACTGATTGCCATGAATAGACTCCTTCGGGTTGTTCAGGTTGAAAAATAAACTCAGAAAGCTTGCACGCCGTAACGAGTGCTCAGTGCCAGCCAGCGTACTTATGGGCATAGGGCGAAATTTCACCCCATCAATGTGTCAAAAATATGACAAGCCGCAGTCCCGATGGCTCCTTTAGGGCAATAGAAAACGGGGCGGTTGATTTTTAATTCTAGTGTATGTTCTTGCCTGCTTTGCCGCCATGCGGCGCATGGCAGCACATCTGGCCGCAGACCCCCCACGGGGGGGCCTTGGCTCCATTTTCTATTTCAATCTATACGCAGCTTAGAGGCTGAAAAAATTCAATGAAAGAATTTCGAGTTTCATTTTTAGTGACCGCACTGTGCATAGGCATTGCCGGCTGGTGGGGTACCCAGCACGAGATGGGCCTGTGGACGGCGCTGTGGCTGGTGACGGTGCTGGCGGTGCTAGAGGTCAGCTTGTCGTTTGACAACGCCGTGGTCAACGCCGGCGTCTTGAAGGATATGTCCGAGTTTTGGCGCCAAGCGTTTTTGACCATCGGTATCTTGGTGGCCGTATTTGGTATGCGGCTGGTGTTTCCCATCGTCATCGTCAGTTTCTCGGGCGGCATCAGCGCCGTCGAGACCATGCAAATGGCGCTCAATAACCCCAACCAATACTCACAGGTGCTGGTCGAGGCTTATCCGGTCATTTCCGCTTTTGGCGGTATGTTTTTGATGCTGGTATTTTTAAACTTCTTGTTTGACAGCAACAAGGAAACCCACTGGCTTGGCGCCTTTGAAGAGCGCCTGACCAAGCTGGCCAAGTTCAGCGAAATCAGCGTGTTTCTTGCCCTGTGCGCCATTTTCTCGACCCGCTGGTGGGTGCCCGAAGCCGAGCAGTCGCGCGTGTTTGTCGCCGGTGTGATGGGTGTGCTGCTGTACCTGGCCGTGGATGCCGTGGGCGCGCTGTTTGAGAACGAAGAAGAAGGCGACGCCGCTGTCAAAACCATTCAGCGCTCGGGCTTTGCCAGCTTTTTGTACCTCGAAGTGCTGGACGCTTCGTTCTCGTTTGACGGCGTGATTGGCGCGTTTGCCATCACCAAAGACGTGGTCATCATCATGCTGGGCCTGGCGATTGGCGCGATGTTTGTGCGCTCGATGACGGTGTATTTGGTCAACCGCGGCACGCTGAGCGAATACATCTACCTAGAGCACGGCGCGCACTATGCGATTGGCGCGCTGGCGGCCATCATGCTGCTGGGCACGCGGGTACACGTACCCGAAGTCATTACCGGCTTGATTGGCGTCGCCTTTATTGGCGCGGCAGTGTGGTCGTCGCTGCGCCACCGCAAGAACCACCCAGAACACTACGCGACCTGAGGCCCACCATGTCCCAACCCCTTTCTCTCTTGCGCGGCCAGCGCAGCAAACTGAGCGACTTGGGCCTGTCCCAAGGCACGTTCACGCTCGAACTGGCGCTGGCGCCGGCCAGCTTGGCCTTGGACAGCGCCTGCTTTGGTCTGGACAGCCAGCGCAAACTCAGCGACGAGCGTTACATGACGTTCTTCAACCAGCCACAAAGCCCCTGCGGCGGCGTGCGCCAAACCGGCACGCACAGCTTTGCCTTTGATTTAGCGCGCCTGCCCGCCTCTATCGATGCACTGGTGGTCACGCTGGCCACCGAAGCCGCTGACGGCCTGCGCGCCCTGGGCGCCAGCCACGCGCGCTTGCTGGCTGCTGATGGCAGCGTGGCGGGCGACTTTGCCTTTGACGCCAGCCTGTTTCAGCAAGAGCGCGCCGTGATGCTGCTGGAGTTCTATCGCAAAGACGGCCAGTGGCGCACCAGCCCGGTAGCGCAAGGCTTCAGCGGCGGCTTGGCCGCGCTGGTGCAGCACTTTGGCGCCAGCGTGGCCGAACCTGCGCCCGCACCGGCGCCTACACCTGCACCCGCGCCACCCCCGGCGGCCAAAGTCTCGCTCAGCAAAATCACCCTCGACAAACGCGGCGACAAAATCTCGCTCGAAAAGCGCGGCGCGGGCGTCGGCCACGGGCGCATCGTCTGCAATTTGCAGTGGAGTGCCAGCGCCAGCCGCAGCCCAGCGCCGGCGCGCAAAAGCGGCTTTCTGGCCGGCTTGCTGGGCGGCGCCAGCGCGGCCTCGGGCGGCGGTATCGACTTGGACTTGGGCTGCCTGTTTGAGCTGCGCGACGGCACCCGCTCGGTGGTGCAAGCGCTGGGCAACACCTTTGGCGCCTACGAGCAAGCGCCCTACATCCACATGACCGGCGACGACCGCAGCGGCAGCAGCGCCAACGGCGAATTTCTCTACATCAATGGCGACCAACTGCAAAACATCCAGCGCATTTGCATCTTCGCCTTCATCTACGAAGGCGTGGCCAACTGGGCGCAGGCCGACGGCGTAGTCACCGTCAGCGTGCCCGGTCACCCACCGATTGAAGTGCGTCTGGACGGCCACGAAGAGCGCAAAAATATGTGCGCCATTGCCATGCTAGAAAACGTTGACGGCCAGCTGCGCGTGACCAAGCTGGCCGAATACTTCAGCGGCCACCGCGCCCTTGACGAGCGCTACGGTTGGGGCCTGAACTGGCAAGCTGGCAAAAAATAAGCACGATGAAACTCCTTGTCCAATGGCTCATCAGCGCCAGCGCCTTGCTGCTGGTGGCCTACCTCTACAGCGGCGTGCAAGTCGACAGCTTTGGCAGTGCGCTGATTGCCGCCTTTGTCATCGGCCTGTTCAACGCCGTGCTGCGCCCGGTCTTGGTCATCTTGACCCTGCCGGTGACCATCGTCACCGTCGGGCTGTTTTTGTTTGTCATCAACGCGCTGATGTTTTGGTCGGCCGCTGGTGTGCTCGGCGGCTTTCATGTCAGCGGCTTTGGCGCGGCGCTGCTCGGCTCACTGCTGTATTCGCTGATTGGCGTCGTGATCGACTCAGCGCTGGGCCGCCTGTTCGCGAAGCAGTGATTGCATGGTGCGCAGGCGCGTGTCGATGATCGACGCCTCGACAAAGTCTTCGGGGGCGTGGCTCTTGCGTGCCAACTCCTGCCCCGCTGTGAACCGGTCGACAGCGGCGGCGTAGTCGTAACGCGCGGCGTGCGCTTCGGCCTCGGCGCGTACCGCCCGCAGCAACTGGCCCTGCGCCTGCCACACACTGGCTAACAATTGCCACGCCGTAGCGTCTTGCGGGTGTGTGGCAACGCGGGTTTGCAGGCGGCCTGCGACTTGCACCATATCGGCATCACCCACCGTCCGCGCCTTGGGCGTTTGCAACAGCGCCTGCGTGCGCAGCAACAGCTCAGGCCGCCCGGTGCTGGTGGTACTGGCTGTTTTGGCGGGGATGGCCCGCAGCGCCGCCTCGGCTTGGCCGGCGGCCAGCTCAATTTCTGCCGCCAACAGCTGCGCTTGGCGCAGCGCCGGCGCGTCTGCGCGCACCAGCTCCAGCAAAGGCGTCAGCCACTGGCGCGCCGCTGGCGCTTCGCGCAACTGGCTGGCACTCAGCACGGCGGCGTACAGCACCGCGCTTTGGCGCACCGGCGCCAGCGCGGCAAAACCCGTGCCTTGGGGCTCGGCCAGCCACTGGCGCCACACGTCGACGCCGGGGTTGGTCAACACCCGCGCCCGCGCCGCCAGCATCGCGTCTTCAAAACTCGGCAGCACCGGCGCCGCACTGCTGCCCGGCGGCTGGCGCGACTGCATATCGGCCACGCGCTGCGAGGTCAGCGGGTGGCTGCGCAAATACGGCCACGAGCCGTTGTCGTTCAAGCGATTGGCCTGCTGCAACTTGTCAAACATGGCGACAAAACCCTGCGGCGCAAACCCCGCCGGCGCCATCAGGCCGTAGCCAATGCGGTCGGCCTCGCGCTCCATGTCGCGCGAAAAATTGAGCTGGTTTTGCACCAACAAGGCCGACCCGCCAACCATCAGCGCCTGCGCTGCCGCCGGGCTTTTGCTGGCCGCCAGCGCGCCCAGCACCATGGCGCCCAGCATCAGCGGCGTCTGGCGCCCTTGGTTGCTCATCAGGCGGGCAATATGGCGCTGCGTTACATGGCTCAACTCATGCGCCAGCACCGAAGCGAGTTCGTCGCGGCTACCGACCACGCCCATCAGCCCCAAATGCACGCCCAAATAACCGCCCGGCAGCGCAAAGGCGTTCACCGTGCGGTCGCGCCCCAGCAGCACCTCCCAAGCAAAGCGCTCGTCCAGCGCGGGCGACAGCTCGCCGCGCGCGCGCGCCGCTGCCAGCAGCGCCTGCCACAGGTGATTGACATATTCATTGAGCACCGCGTCATCGATGTAGTCCGGGTCGCGGTACAGCTGGCGGATGATGCTGTCGCCCAAGCGGCGTTCATCGCCCAGCGTCAAATCACTGCCATCGCCCAGCGTTGGCAGGCCCGACTGCGCCGCCACCGGTGCAGCCACGGCCACGGCAGACGCTATCATTAACGTAGCTATAGGCGCACGTATCCATTGGGCTAGAGGCCGTTTTGACCTTAAAAATAACGGAAAGAGGGAATAAAGCATCGCCGTATGATGCCGCGTCCCTTCAATGTTTCCCCTGCTTTACACGCGCCCGCGCACCCGCCCGCACCCACCCTGCCGCCACCATGTCTGCACTTACCCACTTTGACGCCCAAGGCCAAGCCCACATGATCGACGTTGCCGCCAAGCCGGCCACCCACCGCATCGCCGTCGCTGG
>JAGNSH010000068.1 GCA_017988165.1 Giesbergeria sp.
GATCAATGGCGGTGCGATACAGCAGGGCCAGCGAGGTGTTGGCCGACTTGATCGACACGTCCATCGAGGCTTGCAAAATTTGCGAATTTTGCTCGGCCCGCCGGGTGCTGGCCGAGGTGCTGGAGGACGCCGATGAGGCAGCCTCTTCAGTTTGTGCTGCATTCTTGACGGGTTGAACGGTGCGCGTCGCGTCAAAGGCTGTTGGGGCGCTAGGGCGTGGAAAGCCGACGGAAGGTGTGACCATGCTTATCTCCGGTAGGTGTGGCAAGTAGGAACGTCTACCTTCCATCATCGACGTATTCGGCTGAAAGTTGAATAAAGCCGGTAAAAGCCGCTCTTTTTGGGCTTTAGAAATACGCCCGGCAGCCGGGGCTGACTGTGTTACAACCCAGTAATTTATCAAAAATAATAGCTACAAGCGCAGGCTGCATAAGGGCTAGAGTCGGTTTTTATTCAAAAACACGCGCTATCAGTGCTCCTTCGGCGGGTGCGCCGACAGGAATGCGCACGCGCAGCGGGTTGCCTTGGGCGTGGGCGATAGGCTCGCCGTCGAGGTTTTTCATCTCCGTCAGGCGCAGCGTGCGGTTGCCGCTGGGGTGAATCACTTCAATCAGGTCGCCGACGGCAAAGCGGTTTTTGGTTTCGACTTCGGCCCAGCCGTCGGCGCCGATGCTTTTGACTTCGGCGACAAACTGGCTGCGCTGCGCCACCGAGCTGCCGGTTTCGTAGTTTTGGTAGTCGTTGGCGGGACGGCGTTCTAAGAAGCCGGCGGTGTAGCCCCGGTTGGACAGGCCTTCGAGTTCGGTGATCAGCGCGGGGTTGAACGGGCGACCGGCCACGGCATCGTCGATGGCGCGGCGGTAGGTCTGCGCGGTGCGCGAGACGTAGTACTGGCTCTTGGTGCGGCCTTCAATTTTCAGGGAATCGACACCGATTTCGACCAGGCGCTGTACGTGCTCAACGGCGCGCAGGTCTTTGCTGTTCATGATGTAGGTGCCGTGCTCGTCTTCCATGATCGGCATCAGCTGGCCGGGGCGGCCTTTTTCTTCCAGCAGATAGATTTGGTCGGCTTGCGGGTGGCGCGCGCCGTCGCCGCAGGCGGCAAAAGCGGCGTTGTCGTCTTCTTGCGCTTGCTGAAAATCGAAGTCGCCTTCCATGCGCTGGGCCATGGCTTCGCCGGTGTTGGGGTCAACCGCTGCTTCTTTGGTGGCGTAGTTCCAGCGGCAGGCGTTGGTGCAAGCGCCTTGGTTGGAGTCGCGCCGGTTGAAGTAGCCCGACAGCAGGCAGCGGCCCGAGTAGGCAATGCACAGCGCGCCGTGCACAAACACCTCGATCTCCATGTCTGGGCATTCTTGGCGGATTTTTTCAATCTCGGCCAAGCTCAGTTCGCGCGACAAGATGATGCGCTGCACCCCCATTTTTTGCCAAAATTTGACCGCCATAAAGTTGGTGGTGTTGGCCTGCACCGACAGATGAATCGCCACCTCGGGCCACTTCTCGCGCACCATCATGATCAGGCCCGGGTCGGCCATGATCAGCGCGTCGGGGCGCATGGCGATGATCGGTTCGATGTCGCGCAAGTAGGTGCGCACCTTGTCGTTGTGCGGCAGCAGGTTGCTGGTCAAAAAGAATTTTTTGCCACGCGCATGGGCCTCTTCAATGCCTTGCTGGATTTGCTCAACGCGAAATTCGTTGTTGCGCGCGCGCAAGCTGTAGCGCGGCTGGCCGGCGTAGACGGCGTCGGCGCCAAAGTCGTAGGCGGCGCGCATTTTGTCGAGCGAGCCAGCAGGCAGCAGCAGTTCGGGGCTTTTGTGTGTCATGGGGGTATGGCAGGGTAGTGCGGTGGCTCAGTCTTTGGGACGGAAGCCAATTTCAATCGTGGCCGGCACCCGGCCATCGGTGTCGCGCGGCAGGGTTTCGGTTTTTTCTAGGGCGCGCAGCACCGCGTCGTCCCAGGCTTTGTTGCCACTCGGCTGGACAAGTTTGGTGCCGACGATGGTGCCGTCAGGCGCAGCACGCACTTGCACCACGGCGTGCGGGTTGCCGCTGACGGCGTCGGGGTAAACGATGTTGGGCTTGACCTTGGCCGAGACTTTGCCGCCATAGGCGCCCGACGGGCCCGCAGTGGTTTTGTCTTTGCCGGTGGCGTTGGCGCCGCCCGTGGCATTGGCCAGGCCTTGCATTCGGCGCAGGGCTTCTTCGCGGCGCGCTTCAGCGGCTTTGGCGCTGGCTTTTTCTAGCGCTTCTTCTTTGCGTTTGGCTTCAGCGGCGGCTGCGGCTTCGGCGGCTTGCTGCTTTTTCTCTTCGGCGGCGGCTTGTTTTTGCTTTTCTAACTGGGCCAGGCGTTCTTTTTCGCGCTCGGCTTTGTCGTGGGCGGCTTTTTCAGCTTTATCCACTTTTTGTTGCTCGGCCTTGTCTTGTTGTGCCTGCTTTTCTTTGTCTAAGCGCTCTTTTTTCTCGTGATCAAGGCGCTCTTGTTTTTGCGCTTCTTTGCGCTCTTGCTCGCGCTCTTGCTCGCGTTTTTCACGCTCTAGCTGTTGCTGGCGCTGTTTTTTTTCTTTTTCGAGGCGCTTTTTCTCGCGCTCGATAGCCAAGTCGGCTTCGCGCGTGTCTGGCTCGGCCCGGGGCGGCGGCTTGGGGGCGGGCGCAGGGGTTTTTGGCGCTGGGGCCGGCACTGGCGGCGGCGGTGGCTTGACCGGCGCTGGCGGTGGCGGTGGCACGGGTGCAGGCAGTGGCAGCGGCGGTGGTGGCGGTGTCGGCTCAGGTGGGGCGGTGGCGCGCGGTGCGGCTTGCTGGGGCACAGCGGCCCACAGTTGCGCTTCTACGGCGGGGGTGTCGGTGCTGTTTTTCCAGTTCACGCCCCAGGTCAGCGCGCCTATCAGCAGGATGTGCGCCAGCACCGCCAGCATCGCTGCGCGCAGGCGGGCGGGCGGCTTGGGCGGGGCAAACTGGTCGCGTTCTGGGGGCGTGGTGGTGTGCATGAAAGCAGAGTGAGGGCGGTCTGAGGGCTTAAACGGCGTTAGCCGCCTTGCTTGACGGACAGGCCCACGCGCTGCACGCCGGCTTTTTGCAGCGCGTCCATGGCTTTGACCACGGTGTCGTACTGCACGCCCTTGTCGGCGCTGATGATGACGGGGGTATCTGGCGGTTGATTTTTTTGCCAGTCGCGTGCAGCGGGGCCAATTTCGCGCACGTTGATGCTGCGCGAGGCGTCGCCGGTTTTCCATTGCAGTGCGCCGTCTGCGCTGACGATGACTTGGGCCACCACTTTGGGCACATTTTTGCCTTTGCCGACGCTGGGCACATCGATCAGGCCGGGCGTGAGCATCGGGGCGGTCACCATAAAGATGATCAGCAGCACCAGCATCACGTCAATGAAGGGCACCATGTTGATTTCGTTGATGGTGCGGCGGCCGCGACCGCGCGATCCCGTGGCAGACATAGCTAGTAATCCTTGGGGTCAGTGGCCGGAGGCCGAAGCACCCGCAGTGCTGGGCTGGACACCCAAGTTGCGCTGCAAGATGTTGGAGAACTCTTCGATAAAAGTCTCTTGGTGGATGGCGACGCGGTCGATGTCGCGGGCAAAGCGGTTGTAGGCAATCACCGCCGGAATCGCTGAAAACAAGCCTAAAGCGGTAGCCACCAGCGCTTCAGCAATGCCGGGCGCCACGGTGGCCAGCGTCACTTGCTCCATGCCAGCAAAGCCGGTGAAGGCGTGCATGATGCCCCACACCGTGCCAAACAAACCGACATACGGCGAGACTGAGCCGACCGAAGCTAAAAACGACAGGCTGGACTCGATCACGTCCATCTCGCGCTGAAAGCTGGCACGCATGGCGCGCCGGGCGGCGTCCAGCAGCGTGCCGGGGTCGGTGATGCGGCGTTCGCGCAGTTTTTGGTGCTCGCGCATTCCGCTGGCAAAAATGCGCTCCATCGGGCCGCAGTGTTTGGTATTTTTGACGGCGCTGGCATACAGGTCGTTCAGGCTGGTGCCTGACCAGAATTCGTGCTCGAAATCGTCGTTGAGTGCCTTGACCTGTTTGAGCGCAAACAGCTTGCGAAAAATCGCCGTCCAGCTGGCAACCGACACGCCCAGCAGCATCAGCATGACGAGTTGCACCACCCAGCTGGCGTGCAGCACCAGGGTCAGAATCGACATATCTTGGGAATTCATGCGAGCTTTTCTAGAAGAGAACTTGGAATGCGGGTCGGCGCCATCGTGGCGGCATTGACCCAGCCGATGCGGATGCTGCCTTGGCACAGCAGCGCACCCGGCGGGCCGCTAGTGTGCTCTGGTTTTAAGAGCGCTTGCTGGGCGATGGTGAAAGAGGCGCGGCCAGCGCGTTCGAGTTGGGCGGTGACGATAAGTTCATCGTCTAGGCGCGCCGGGCGCAGGTAGCGCAGGCGCGCGTCGGTGACAACAAACATACCGCCGGTTTGTTCGCGCAGCACTTGCTGCCCGATGCCCAGCGAGCGCAGCCACTCGGTGCGGGCGCGCTCAAAAAACTTCAGGTAATTGGCATAGAAGACGATGCCACCGGCATCGGTGTCTTCCCAATAAATGCGGATCGGAAAAGCAAAAGCCATTTTTTGTCGGCGTTTCTCGGGCCAGCGCTCAGGCCAGCAACTGGCGCAGCCGGGCGATGGCGGCTTGCAGTTGTTCCATCGAGTTGGCCGTCGAAAAGCGCACAAAATTACCGGCCTCACAACTGCCAAAGTCGCGCCCCGGCGTGATGGCGATGTGGGCGCGCTGCATCACGGCCAGCGCAAAGTCCCAACTGCCTTGCACGCCCAGCTTGTCGCACAGGCGGCTGCAATCGGCCCAAGCGTAAAAAGCGCCGTCGGGCTGCACCGGAATATCAAAACCCAGCGCTTGCAGCGCCGGGATGAAGTAGTCGCGCCGCGCCTTAAATTCAGCGCGGCGGCGTTCGTACTCGGCAATGCTTTCTGGCTCAAAGCAGGCCAGCGCGGCGTGTTGTGACACCGTGCTGGCGCAGATAAACAGGTTTTGCGCCAAGCGCTCAATCACTGGCACCAGCGCTTCGGGCACCACCATCCAGCCCAAGCGCCAGCCGGTCATGTTGAAATATTTGCTAAAGCTGTTGATGCTGATGATGTTGTCGTCGATGTCTAAGGCGGTGTGGCCAAAGGCGTCGTCGTAGCTCAGGCCCAAATAAATCTCGTCAACGATGGTCACGCCGCCGCGCTCTTGCACCACTTGGTGGATGCGGCGCAGCTCGTCGGGCGCAATCGAGGTGCCGGTCGGGTTGGATGGCGAGGCCAGCAGCACGCCGCGCGTTTTGTCGGTCCACGCGGCGCGCACTTTGTCGGCGCTGAGCTGGTAGCGCTCGGCGGCGGTGGTGGGAACCAGCACCGCCGTGCCGTCAGCGGCGCTGACAAAGTGGCGGTTGCACGGGTAGCTGGGGTCGGGCATCAGCACCTCGTCGCCAGCGTCGATCAGCGCCAAGCAGGCCAATTGCAGCGCCGCCGAGGCCCCAGCGGTGATGACGATGCGCTGCGCTGGCACTTGCACGCCAAAGCGCTGTGCATACCAGCCGCTGATGCGCTGGCGCAGCGCGTCCAAACCCAGCGACGGCGTGTACTGCGTCGCGCCGCTCTCGATTGCGCTGATGGCGGCGGCTTGCACCAGCGGCGGCGCGGTGAAGTCGGGCTCGCCAATGTTCAAAAAAATCATCGGCGTGCTGCCATGCGCTACGTCGCGCGCCAGTGCTTGGGCGGCCTTGGCCACTTCCATGACGTAGAACGGTTCGATGCGCTCAGCGCGGTGGGAGATTTTCATGCGTTTATGCGACAGGTGGTAGTCGCTCGGGGCGGCCAGTGTCGGCGGCGACTTCTTCGGCGCGCAGTTGGGGTGCCAAGCCGCCCAGCACGGCGTTGACGTATTTGTGGCCGTCGGTGCCGCCAAAGTCTTTGGTCAGCTCGATGCACTCGTTGAGCACTACGCGCCACGGCACATCGGGGCAGTGCTGAAACTCAAACACGCCAATCCACATCGCAGCGTGCTCGATGGGCGAGATGTCGTTCAGCTTGCGATCCAGCAGCGGCGTGATCAGTGCGTCCAAGTCAGCGCCAATCTCAATGCAGCCATGCAACACGGTGTGGTAGTGCGCCGCATCGGCCTTGTGAAAACCCGACAAATCGCGCGTGAAGGAGTCAATGGCTTCGGCGCTGTTGCGACCGACCAAGTGCTGGTAGAGCGCTTGCAAAATAAATTCGCGTGCGCGGCTGCGGCTGGACTTGGACGATGCCTTGCGGCCGCCGGCGCTGGTTGGGCCGTTGCGTGGTGCGCTGGCGGGTGCCGACGTGGCGGCAGTAGGTGCGTTATCGCTCACGAAAGCTCTTTCAGCAGATTGGCCATTTCGACCGCTACGTAGGCGGCGTCGCGGCCTTTTTCAATTTGCCGCTCCACCGCTTGGTCTAAGTCTTCGGTGGTCAAGATGGCATTGGCCACTGGCAAGCGGTAGTCCAGCGAGACGCGCGTGACGCCGGCGCCGGACTCGTTGGCCACCAGCTCAAAGTGGTAGGTTTCGCCGCGAATAATGCAGCCCAGCGCAATCAGCGCGTCAAACTCATCGCGCTCGGCCAAGGCTTGCAGGGCGGTGGGGATTTCGAGTGCGCCGGGCACCAGCACATGGGTGATGTGCTCTTCGCGCACGCCCAGCTCTAGCAACTGGCTGCGGCAGGCATCGGTCAGCGCGTTGGTGACGCTTTCGTTAAAACGCGCCTGCACCAAGCCGATGTGCAAGTCGCTGCCGTCGCAGCGCTGGGCGCTGCCTTTTTCTGCATCAAACATTTTTTCTTCCTCTTATTCTTTGGGGATGTAGCCAGTGATTTCGAGACCGTAGCCGGCCATGCTGGGCATACGCCGCGGCTGGCCCATCAGCTGCATTTTTTGCACGCCGCAGTCACGCAAAATTTGCGCGCCAACGCCGTAAGTGCGCAAGTCCATGCGGCCGCGCTCGGGCGCTTGGGCGGCGCGGGCCTTGCCTTCAAATTGGTCAAGCAACTGTGCAGCGCTCTCGCCGCAGTTAAGCAGCACTGCCACGCCGCAGCCGTGCTGGGCGATGTATTGCAAGCTGGTGTCGAGGCCCCACGAGTGCATAGCGCGGTTGACTTCCAGCGCATCGAGCACCGACAGCGGCTCGTGCACGCGCACCGGAATCGATTGGCCTGCCTGCCACTCGCCCTTGACCAGCGCGATATGCACCGCTTGGCTGGGGCCGTCGCGAAAAGCATGGGCAGTGAATTCGCCAAAAGCGGTGTGCAGCGTGCGCTGGCCGACTTTTTCGACCAAGGATTCGGTGCGGATGCGGTATTCGATCAGGTCGGCAATGGTGCCAATTTTCAGGCCGTGCTCGGCGGCAAACAACTGCAAATCGGGCAGACGCGCCATGGTGCCGTCGTCTTTCATGATTTCGCAGATCACTGAGGCCGGGCTGCAGCCGGCCAGCGCCGACAAGTCGCACCCGGCTTCGGTGTGGCCGGCGCGCATCAGCACGCCGCCATCGACCGCTTGCAGCGGAAAGATGTGGCCCGGCTGTACCAAGCTGCTGGCTTGGCTGCCAGCGGCGACGGCGGCTTGCACGGTGCGGGCGCGGTCGGCGGCAGAGATGCCGGTGGTCACGCCCTCGGCCGCTTCAATCGACACGGTGAACGCGGTGCTGTAGACGGTGCCGTTGCGCGCCGCCATCGGCGGCAGCTTCAAAAATTCGCAGCGTTCGCGTGTCAGCGTCAGGCAAATCAGGCCCCGGCCAAAGCGGGCCATAAAGTTGATGGCTTCGGGCGTGACGTGGTCGGCGGCCAGTACCAGGTCGCCTTCGTTTTCGCGGTCTTCTTCATCGACGAGGATGACCATGCGCCCGGCGCGCATTTCGGCCACGATGTCTTGCACCGGCGAGATGGGTGCGGGGGTAAGGGGGGATGTCATGGACGCTTTCTTGGGTGAACCACAGGGGGCCGCAGGGGGTGTGCAGCGTGTCATGCAAGCTCCCCGGTGCTGGCGCTGGCCCGGTAGATTTGCCGCCGCCAACACCCCAAAGAACGCGCAATGCGGCGCTGCCGCACAGTGAACCGGTGCGCACAAGGGCGAACCGCTCGAAAACCGGCAATTTTAGTGCAGCATGGCGCAGTGCGTGCGCAAAACCCTGCGCCCCATGGCGTGGGCAGTGTTTTGGGCAGACGGGCCAGTAGCACCGGTAAATAAAGGTCAAAACGGCTTCTAGCCCTTTGTTTATAAGCGCTTATAGCTATACTTTTTTAATGCATCTTCTTTTTATTGGCTTGTCTGGCGCCGACTATGTGGGCGTTTAACGGCGCCATTGGTCTGGGCCATGCGCTCTTGGTGGCGGCCAGCTTGCTGGTGTATGTGCTGGCCACGCGCATTGGCCACCAGTACCGCCACCCGTCGGCGGCGCTGGCTTGGGTGCTGGGCATGGTGGCGTTTCCTTATGTCACGCTGCCGCTGTTTTTGCTGTTTGGCACGCGCAAATACGCCCGGCCACCGCGCCACCGTTTTTCGCCAGAGCGCGTAGCTGCGATTCCGGTGCCCGCAGACGCGCCGGCGTGGGCCACGCGCCTGCTCGCTGGCATGGAGCTGGCGCCGGCCGAGCGCAATGGCGCCATCACCTTTCAAGAAGACGGCCCCCAATCGCTGCAAGCGCTGCTGGCGCTGATTGACTCTGCCAAGCACACGCTGGAGCTGAGCACTTTTTTGTACCGCGACGATGCCGTCGGCCAAACCGTCATGGCGGCGCTGGAGCGCTGCGTGCAGCGCGGCGTGACCACGCGCTTGCTGCTGGACGCCGTGGGCAGCTTTCAGACGCCCCGGCGCCAGCTGCGCCAGTGGCTGCGCGCTGGGGTGCGGGTGCGCCGGTTTATGCCGCTGCTGCGCAACCCACTGCACGGGCGCAGCAATTTGCGCAACCACCGCAAAGTGGCGGTGGCCGATGGCGCGCGCCTGTGGAGCGGCGGGCGCAACTTGGCGGCGGAATACTTCACGGACTGCGCCGGCCGCAGCGCTTGGGTCGATTTGAGCTTTGTCGTCCACGGCCCGCTGGCGGCGCAGGCGCAGGCGCAGTTTTTGGCCGACTGGCACACCGCCGGGGGGCGGCCCTTGCGCTTTAACCGCGTGCCACTGCGCCCCAGCGCCAACGCACCCCAGCAGGGCGCACTGGCGCAGTGGGTGCCCAGCGGGCCAGACCATGCCGACGACACGGCGCACTCTTTGCTGATGTCGGGGGCCTACCAAGCCCAGCAGCACATTCGCGCCGTATCGCCGTACTTTGTGCCAGACGACGCGTTGCTCGATGCGTGGTGCTTGGCGTGCCGGCGCGGGGTGCAGGTCAGCGTGCTGCTGCCGGCGCGCTCCAACCACCGCTTGGCCGACTGGG
>JAGNSH010000226.1 GCA_017988165.1 Giesbergeria sp.
CATACAAAAGCTGTAGACGGCGCGGCCATTGGAGGCGTGGTGAACCAGCTTGTAGTCGGCTGCGCCCAGCACCGGGTGGCCCGCGTGGCGGCCCCAGCGGGCGCGGTCAATGACGCTTTGCGGGTGTTCGATGCGAAAGCCAATCGAAAACGGCTTGGCCTGTAGCCGCACGCCGCGCCGGTAGAGCACGCCAAAAGTGTCGCGCGCGCTGTGGCCCACGGCCAGCACCACATGGTCGGCGCGCAGATCGGTGGTGGCCCCCGTGGACAGGTCTTGCACTTGCAGGCCGCGCACGTGGCGCCCACCGGGGCCGTCTTCAATGTGCAGGTCCGTGACGCGCTGGCTGAAACGCACTTCGCCGCCCAGCGCAATGATTTGCGCGCGCAAGTTTTCGACCACCTTGACCAGCTTGAAGGTGCCGATGTGCGGGTGCGCGGCGTACAGAATTTCTGCCGGAGCGCCGGCGTTGACAAATTCGTGCATCACCTTGCGGCCCAAGTGGCGCGGGTCTTTGATTTGGCTGTAAAGCTTGCCGTCAGAGAACGTGCCGGCACCGCCCTCGCCAAACTGCACGTTGCTCTCGGGGTCGAGTGCGCGCTTGCGCCACAGCCCCCAAGTGTCTTGGGTGCGCTGGCGCACGGCTTTGCCGCGCTCAATGACGATGGGCCGGTAGCCCTGCTGCGCCAGCACCAGCGCGGCAAAAATGCCGCAGGGGCCAAAGCCAATCACCACCGGGCGCAGCGCCTGTGCTGCGTCGGTGCTGCCCGCGCGCGGCGGCGGCTGGTAGGCCATATCGGGCGTGGGTTGGATGTGCGGGTTGCCGGCGTGCTGGGCGAGCAGGGCAGCTTCTTGCGCGGTTTCGGTCAGCGTGACATCGACGATATACACCGCCAGCAGCGCCGCTTTGCGCGCGTCAAAGCTGCGCTTAAACACGGCTAATTCGGCAAGGGCCTTGTCGTCCGGCAGGCCCAGCGCCTGCGCTGCCAATTGGCGCAGCGCAGCGATGGGGTGCGGCGCTGGGGCGCGGTCGGCGTCGGTTTCAGCCGGGGCGTCGGCGTCGCGCACGGCAACGACTGGCAGCGCCGTCAGCGGCAGTTTGAGTTCAGAGAGGCGAATCATGAAGTGGCCGGCCCGTGGTTATCGGGCGAAGCAGGGCAAAGAAAAGAGCGCGGATTTTACCGGCTGGGGTGGGTTGGCGCGCGCTGGTGCGGTTAATGTGCTATTAAATAAAGAGCTATAACCGCACGTATCTAAAGGGCTAGAGGCCTATTTGATGCTTAATTGGGCAAAAAGCCTTCAACCGACAAATAACGCTCGCCGGTGTCGTAGTTAAAGCCCAGCACGCGGCTGCCGGCGGGCAGGTCGGGCAGTTTTTGCGCAATCGCGGCCAGCGTAGCGCCCGAGGAGATGCCCACCAAAATGCCTTCTTCGCGCGCGCTGCGGCGGGCGTATTCGCGGGCCGGTTCCGCATCGACCTGAATCACGCCGTCCAGCAGGCTGACGTCCAA
The DNA here is from genome assembly GCA_017988165.1 of Giesbergeria sp. GTDB lineage: Bacteria > Pseudomonadota > Gammaproteobacteria > Burkholderiales > Burkholderiaceae_C > Simplicispira. The sequence goes on from JAGNSH010000226.1 coordinate 1,509, forward strand.
GTTCTTCGGGATAAAGCCCGCGCCCAAGCCTTGCAGCGGGTGCGGCCCCGGCTGGCCGCCCGAAATCACCGGCGACAGCGACGGCTCGACGGCAAACACTTTCAGTTGCGGAAATTTGGCTTTCAGCACGCGCGCCACGCCGCTCAGGTGGCCACCGGTGCCGACGCCGGTGATCAGCACGTCCAGCCCGCCCGCAAAGTCGGCCAAAATTTCTTGCGCCGTGGTGCTGGCGTGGATATCGGCGTTGGCCGGGTTGTCAAACTGCTGCGGCACCCACGAGTTGGGCGTTTGCGTTTGCAATTCTTCGGCGCGGGCGATGGCGCCTTTCATGCCTTTTTCTTTCGGCGTCAAATCAAACTGCGCGCCGTAGGCCAGCATCAGGCGCCGGCGCTCGATGCTCATGCTGTCGGGCATCACCAAAATCAGCTTGTAGCCCTTGACGGCGGCGACCAGCGCCAAACCAATGCCGGTGTTGCCCGAGGTCGGCTCGATGATGGTGCCGCCGGGCTGCAGTGCGCCCGATTTTTCAGCGTCTTCAATCATCGCCAGCGCAATGCGGTCTTTGATGGAGCCGCCGGGGTTGCTGCGCTCGGACTTGATCCAGACGTTGGCGTCCGGGCCAAACAGGCGGTTGATGCGCACGTGCGGCGTGTTGCCGATGGTTTGCAGAATGTTGTCAGCTTTCATGGCGTGGTCTCCTGAAGAAAAAAGCAAAGATGCGGCACATTCTGGCGCACTTGTTCTGCACCTTGGGCCATATGGATATGCCCGATGGCCGCCTTTAAGGCTTGCGCCCAGTCATCAAAAACAGCGGATAGGCGCGGCCATTGCGGTGCTGCATCTCTTGAATAGGGCTAAAGGCGATGTCGGCAAAACCGGCCTGCTCGGCCAGCGCCTGCAAGGCTTCGGGCGCAAAGCCAAAGTGCTGCACGCCTTTGGCCGCGCTCTCTTCTGTGCCGCCATGAAAGCTGCCGTCTTCAGCGTACAAATCGACCAGCGCCATGCGCCCGCCTGGGTGCAGCGCGCCGGCAAACGCCTGCAGCAGCGCGGCGGTGTCGGCAACGTGGTGCAGCGCCATGCAACTGACGACCGCGTGGTAGCGCTGGGGCAGGCCGGCAAAAATGTCTTGCTGGCGCGTGGTGATGTTGGCAAAGCCTTTTTCATGCAGCACTTGCAGCATTTCTGCCGAGGTGTCCAGCGCGGTGACGTGGGCCACTTTCGGTGCGATGGCTGTGGACAAAATGCCGGTGCCCGCGCCAAAGTCCAGCACCTGGTCGTCGGCGGCAAAAGGTACTTGCGCCAGCAGGTGCTTGGGCACGCTGGCCAGTTGTTGCGACATGGGGCGCTGGTCCCACTGGCGCGCGCTGGCGTCAAAGTGGTTGGTGGGTGCGGGGGTGGAGGTGGGGGTGTTGGTCGTGGTCATGATGGGGAAGCAATGAAGTCGTTGATAATCGCCGCCGTGAAGCGCGCCAGACCGCCGCTGGTGCAAGCTGGGAAACCAGGCACTGGAGGAACGTCCGGACTGCACAGGACAGCGTAGCAGCTAACGGCTGCCCACCGTGAGGTGAGGATCAGAGCAACAGAGACGAGCCGATT
>JAGNSH010000007.1 GCA_017988165.1 Giesbergeria sp.
ATTTGCTGACCGATTTGCAAAACCGCACGCAACTGACGCGCCGCAGCCTCATCGCCATCCTGACCGGCACGGGGCGGCTCGACGAGTTCAAGCGCAACCCGCAGCAGTTCATTGAACTGACCGCGCAAGTCATCAACCGCTGCAAGCGGCTGGCGCTGGTGGATGGCATCAAATACCAAAAAATGGGCGACGGGCATTGCTATGCCCAAGAGCTGTTTGCCGACAACGAGCTGACGGGCTATTTGCGCAATATGTTGCAGAGCACCCAACGAAGCATCCACGAGCACGTGATTTGCGACTCGGACACCGAACGCGCTTTTGCCGAGGCATTGGAAAAAAACGACGGTGTGGTGCTGTACGCCAAGCTGCCGGGCTGGTTCAAGGTGCCCACGCCGCTGGGCGCTTACAACCCGGACTGGGCCATTCTTTTTGACCAGGATGGCACGCAGCGGCTGTATTTCGTCATCGAGACCAAAAGCAGCCTGTTCACCGACGACCTGCGCGACAAAGAGAGCGCCAAGATCGAGTGCGGCAAGGCCCACTTTGCCGCGCTGGCTGTTGGTGAGAACCCGGCCAAGTACCTTGTCGCCACGTCGTTAAAGGATGTGCTCAGTCCGCTGGTTTAATGCCAAAACAGCCTCTAGCCCTTTAAATACGGGCGCTAGTAGCTATTATTTAAATAGCAAAATCAAGTGCTGAATCAAGCATCGAATGTGCCGCTGAGCAGCTCGGGCAGGCGCTCAATGGGCATCTTGAAGCCGCAGGCCTGCGCATGGCCGCCCCCGCCCATGCTTTCGGCCAGGGCGATGCAGTCAAAGTTGCGCTGCGCGCGCAGGCCGGCTTTGACGCCGCTGCTGCTGGCGCTCCACATCAGGCCAAAGGTGCCGGTTTTGGCCGACAAAATGTGGCCTACCAGACTGTGGAACACGCCAGGGGCGTTGACCATCAGACCGGTGACGCCATTGAAGGTCAGGGGCTGCGCGCCCTCGGCAATGTCGGCGGCCAGCTTGCGGTACTTTTCGTCCATGGCGCCGCCGCGTGCCATAAAGGTATGGATTTGCTCCGTGTTGAATGTGGCGATTTCTTGCCAGCGCTCAAAGGTTTGCGGCTCCATGTCCAGCGCCGACAGAAACGAAGCGCTTTCTGGAAACTCCCATTTCCAGATGTCGCGGTCTTCGATGTATTGCAGCAGTTGTGGCACCGGTTGCTCGGGGTGGAAGAACTCCCACGCCAAGCGCGCGCCCGACTTGTGCATATCAAAGTGAACCACGCCGCAGCGGCAGGTAAATCCGGTCAGTTTTTCGGCCGCGCTTTTGTGGTGATCCAGCATGACCAACTTGGCGGCGCGCTCTTCGATGCTGCTCAGCAGTTCGCGCGAAAACGAAAAATCCAAAATATAGACCGCACGCCCGTCGATGGCCGGCAGGTCAGCCATCGACTGGACATCGCCGTGATCTAGGGCCAAAAACTCGGCGCCGTCAGCGCCGTCAGCGCAGTAATACAGCCATGCCGCCAGCGCAGCGCCAAAGCCGTCGGGACAGCGGCGGCCATGGTAAATGATGAGTGGTTGGGGGTCGTTTTTGGCTGGGGCAACCAGCAGGGCCAGGGGAAGAATGTGTTTTTTCATGGGCTTGCATTGTCGCTGCACTGCCCGGTGTTTTAAAACGATTCCCAATCATCGGCGCCAGCACTGGCAATGGCCGGCAGTGCGGGGGCGCTTAATTTCGGCGCAGTTTTGGCGGCTGTTGCAAACCTTGGGCTGGCTGCTGCGGGCCGTGGGGTTGCCGCCGCTTTGGCGGGGCGCGATGGCAAAGAGGGGCTGGCGCTGCGTGCGCCGCCACCGCCGCTGCCGCTGCCGGGCTGCAGCTTGAAGGCGCTGACGGTGCGTGCCAGCCCGCTGGCCTGCTCTTGCAGCGACTGCGCCGCAGCGGCGGCTTCTTCGACCAGTGCGGCGTTTTGCTGCGTGACCTGATCCATCTGAATCACGGCTTGGTTGACTTGCTCGATGCCGGTGGTTTGCTCTTGGCTTGCTGCCGTTATCTCGCCCATGATGTCGGTGACGCGCTGGATGCTGGCAACCACGTTGTCCATGGTTTTTCCGGCTTCGCCGACCAAGGCGGTGCCGGCGCTGACTTTGCTGGCCGATTCGTCGATCAGCTCTTTGATCTCTTTGGCCGCTGCGGCCGATCGCCCCGCCAGCGAGCGCACTTCAGACGCCACCACGGCAAAACCGCGCCCTTGTTCGCCGGCGCGTGCCGCCTCGACGGCCGCGTTCAAAGCCAAGATGTTGGTTTGAAAGGCAATGCCGTCGATGACGCTGATGATGTCGGCAATTTTGCGTGACGAGGCGTTGATGGCGCCCATGGTGTCGACCACCTGCGACACCACAGCGCCGCCTTGTACCGCCACGCTCGATGCCGAGACCGCCAGTTGGTTGGCTTGGCGCGCGTTGTCGGCGTTTTGCCGCACGGCAGAGGTCAGTTGCTCCATCGAGGCGGCGGTTTGTTGTAGCGCGCTGGCTTGCTGCTCGGTGCGTGCTGACAGGTCGTTGTTGCCCGAGGCAATTTGGCTGGAGGCGGTGGCAATCGAGTCGGTGCCTTGGCGCACATTGCCAATCATGCTGACCAAGTTGGCTTGCATGGTTTGCAGCGCTTGCAGCAGCTCGGCCGCTTCGTCGCGCCCACTGCTGTGGATGGCCTGGGTCAGGTCGCCCTCGGCAATGGCGCGTGCGCTGCGCACGGCGTGTTGCAGCGGGGTGGTGATGGAGCGGCCCAGCACGATGGCCGAGAGGCTGCCCAGCAACAGCGCCAGCGCCGAGCCCACGATCAAAATCAGGCGGCCATTGGCGGCGTTGTTTTGCACCCGTGCGATGGAGGCGCTATACAGGCCTTGTTGAAATTTCTCAAATTCGCTGATGGCGGCGACATAGGCGTTGGACAGGGGTTTGACGTTGCTCTCTAGCTCGGCTTGCACATCCTCGCCGGCTATTTTTTTCTTGAGCATGGCCGCGCGTGCATCACGAAAAGCATTGCGCGTGGTGGCTACTGTGGCCAACAGCGCCTTGCCTTGGGGCAGATAAACCAGCTCGACCAAGCGCTTGTGCGTGGCTAGGGTGGTCAGCGCGGTGTTCTCGACCTCGGCTTGCCACATGGCGGTGCGGCTGAGGTCGTTGTCTAGCACCATGGCGCGGGTGCGCACCCAGTTCAGGTCGGAAATTTGCTGTAAAGACACCGCCAGCTTGAGCTTTTCGGTGTCTTCAGTGACTAATCTTTGCGTGGTGCTGGCCAGCTCTTGCAAGCGCCAGACACCAACGCCGGCAACCAGCGCGGCAGTCAGCAAAACCAAACCGAATGCCAGTGCCAAACGGCGACCTACCTTGATGTTGTTGAGACCCATAGAGAAAGCGTGCTTTGTAAAAATAAGGCGAAATTGGCAACAATTTTACACATATGAAATAAAAAAACACTTTGACCGCGTTTCTAGGCGCGCTTTGCGCAGCGTTCAGGGACGGGGCGCTTTGCCGTACCATCGCAGGTTAAGGTCACATTTCGCGACCATCAGGAGGATGTATGGCCAAAGGACAGATGCATAACAACAAAATGGCGAAGAAGCCCAAAAAGGACACTTCGCCGCCCAAGGAAGGTGGATCGGTCTCTGACCGCCCCATGCCGCCGGTCACTGCCGTGGTGCCGCGCGGTAAGTTGAAGAAGTAAGTAAGCACGCGGCGCACAGACCCACTGTTGCGCCAGTAAAAACGCCCTCCATTGCCTTGCGGCGCTGGAGGGCGTTTTTATGGGCTGATGGGTTTTATTCGACGGGCGCTGGCCCGCCGCGCTGGGGTTTTTTGGTTTTGACTTTGCGCGCCTCTTTGCGCGCATGGCGCTCGGCGTCTTCTAGGGCGCCGGCGGCGCGCCAAGCTTCAAACTCGGTCGGCAATTCGAGCGTGATGCGCCCCAAGATGGCGGTGCGAAAGTCGGTCAACACAATTTCTGCCGTTTTTTGCACATTCACCCGTCCGCCGCCCAGCATGGCGCCGCGTTTCTTGCCAATGGCGGCTAGCAGCTCTTCGTCGTGCATCTCGGTCACTGCGCCTTCGGGCAGGCCCAGTTTGTAGCGCGCCTCCAGCAGCGGCGCATATTGGCGCTGCAGGCGGCGCAGCAGCTCCAGCGCCACCAGCTCTTCGTCGTAGGCGTTGCGCCCCACCGCGCCGCTGGCGGCGAGGTTGTAGCCGCTCTCGGGCGCGGTGATGCGCGGCCACAGCATGCCGGGCGTGTCCCACAGATAAAAATCGTCGGCCAGCGTGATGCGCTGCTCTAGCTTGGTGATGCCGGCCTCGTCGCCAGTTTTGGCTTGGCGCTTGTTGCTCAGGGTGTTGATCAGCGTCGATTTGCCGACGTTGGGCACGCCGCAAATCAGCACCCGCATCGGTTTGGCCATGCCGCCGCGGTTGGGGGACAGCTGGTGGCAGCCGTCAATCAGCTTGCGCGCCGGCGCGGCGTCTGAGGCGTCCAGCGGCAAGGCGCGCACGCCCGGCTGGGCGTTGTACCAGTCCAGCCACAGCGGGGTGCGCTCGGGGTCAGCCATGTCTTGTTTGTTGAGCACTTTGAGCGTCGGCTTGTGGCCCGTGAGTTCGGCCAGCAGCGGGTTGGCGCTGGAGCCGGGCAGGCGCGCGTCGAGCACCTCGATGACGACGTCGATGTCTTTCACGCGCTCGCCAATCGCTTTGCGCGTCAGGTGCATATGGCCTGGAAACCACTGAATGGCCATGGATAAATTCCTTGTATTTTTTGGGGAGAGCGTGCGCCGGGGGCGCCATGAAGGGCGTAAGGATAGTCGCGCCAGCGTTGATTAGCGCCCCACCAGCCAAAACCCCAGCGCCAAGCCCAGCCCGTGGACGACAGCGGCAGCAATGCCCAGCACCAACGCCGGGCGCAAACGCGCTGGCTGATGGCCGTATCTCAGTAGCAGCGCCCCGGCTGCCAATGCCAGCGGCGCCGAGGCCAGCGCCCACAGCGTGGGCAGCGGCAGCACCAGCGCCCACACCATCGCGGCAATCCACAGATGCGCCAGCACTGCCAGCGCCACATACACCCACGCCCCAGCGCGTGGCCCGAGGCGCACCGCCAGCGTGCGTTTGCCCACTTGCGCGTCTGAGGGGGCGTCGGGAAAGCCGTTGGCAATCAAGATATTGGCAATCAACAGCGCGTAGCTGACGGCGGCGACGCTGGGCATAAAGAAAAACTGGCCGCGCTGCACATAATCTGCGCCCACTACCACCAAGCCCCACGCCACAGCCACCGCCAATTCACCCACGCCGCGCGACATCAACGCCAGCGGCGGCGCTGAATAGGCCCAGCCCAGCAGCACGCCGATCAGCCCCAGCAGCACCAAACCGCCGCCGCTGTGCAGTGCCAGCCACAAGCCGCCGGGCACCACCACCATCAGCAAGGCGATGGCCAAGTGGCGCATATCTTGCGCATCGACCAGGCCTTGCTGCACCAAGCGCGAGCCGCCAGTGAACGGAAACAGGCCCGTCGCATTGGCCGCGTCAGCGCCGCTGACGGCATCGGCGTGGTCGTTGAGCATATTGGCCGCCGCGTGCGCCAGCAGCGCCAGCACCAGCGTGGCCGCCGCGCGCAAGGGCGAAAAGCCGCAGCCGCAGGCCGCAGCCGAGGCCATGCCAATCAAGCAAGCCACCGCCGTAATCACCAAAAAACCCGGACGCGCCATGCGCAGTCCCAGCGCCGCGCTGCGGGCCGAGCGAGAAACCATCGACATCCAACAAACTCCTTTAAGCCAAATCGGCCTCTAGCCCTTTATCTGCCTGCGCTTATAGCTATTATTTTTGATTTTTATCCAGCGCTTGCAGCACCGCATCGGCATCGCCGCGCAGCTGCCCGGCCATGGTGGTGGCCAATTGCAGACGGCGCAGCAGCCAGACGTTCAAATCGCGCGCGTCCCATTCGGGCAGGGGCTCAGATTCTGTCGTTGATGCGGCTGGCGATGCGCCTGCGGTGGCGGGTTTAGCAGTTGCCGCTGTTGCTGGCGTTGACAAAATCGCGCTAATGCATTCGCCCGCTTGTGCCAGCGGCGCTTGTACTTGCTCGGGCTGCAGGCGGCCGCGGCGCAGCAGCAGCAAGGTTTTGACGGCGGTCAGCTGCGCCAGTAACTGGTAGCTGTGCGCTTGCAGGTGCTCCAGCGGCTGCAGCGGCGGGCGCACGGCGCGCGGCTCGGACAGTGAGCGCTGCGTCGCCAGCACCAGCGCCGACAGGCTGTCGTAGGCCTCGCGCCGGGCCAAGCGCCATGCCAGCTCGGGCGCGTTGTCTACCGCTTGCAGCTGGCCCAGCCCCAGCGCCACGCGGGCGTGGTGGGCCTGCGCCGCCAGCGTGCGCTTGACCAGTGCGGCCATTTGCGTGCGCTCCCACGACGGCAGCACGTAGGCAAACGCCCAGGCAATGCCGGTGCCAATCAGCGTATCGACCAAGCGCTCTAGCAGCGCAAACGCGGTGCTGGAGCTGCTGTTGAGCCAATGCGCCTGCACCAGCCCCAGCACGGTGACGGCCACCGCTGTCACCAAATAACGGCGCAGCGCAAAGCTGTGCGCTATGGCTTGGGCCAGCGTCATGGTCAGCAGCAGCGCCCACGCCGGCCACTGCGCCGCCAACACCGCCACGGCCAGCACACAGCCGAGCAAAGTGCCCGCCACGCGCAGGTTGCGCCGCTCCAGCGTCTGCGCCAAGCTGCCGCGCAGCACCACCACGATGGTCAGCAGCACCCAATACGGGTGCGTGCCCCACGGCAAATGCACGGCCACGGCGTAACCCACGCCCATCGCCAGCGCAGCGCGCACCGCGTGGCGCAGTGGCGGCGCGTCCCAGTGCCACAGGCCACCCAGCGGCTGCCACGACCATGTCGTCGGGCTGACAAACATTTGCCAATAGGCGCGCACCACCACCAGGTCGGGCACCATGTCGCCGCGTGCCAGCGCAATCAGGCGCAGCGCTTCGTCGTTGATGTGGCCCATGCGGTCGGCCAAGCCGCGTGCCAGCAGCGGTGCGTTAAAGCCGCTGGGGGTGACTTGGGCGGTGGTTTGCGTGCTCAGGGTTTGCAAGCGCCAGCGCATATCGGCAAACGCCACCGGCTGGCGCCGCCATAGCAGGGCGTCGGCCAAGCGTTCGATTTCGTCGGCCAAGTCTTGCAGCACCGCTTGCTGGCTGGCCAGCGCGGGTGCTTGCTCGTGCTGGGTGCGCAGGGTGTCCAAGTCGAGTTCGCAGGCCAGCAGGTGGTCGCGCATCTCCAAAATTTGCATCAGCATGGCCGCGCGGCGCTGGCGCCTAGGGGTGCGCGGCGACTCCAAAATCAAATCGCGCGCGCCTTGCAGTTGGTCGGCCAGCGCCGCATGGTGCAGCAGCATCACCCCGGTGTGGGCGCAGGGGTCGGCGTTGGTGTGCTCAGTGGCGCCAGCGGCGTCAGCGGCTACGGTGAATTGGCGCGCCTGCACCCTCATCAGCTGCGCCAGCGACAGCAGCACGTCACACAGCAGCTGCACGCGGTAGCGGCCATTGAGCAGCAAATTAGCCAGCACCGACCATGGCAGGTAAAGCAGCGCGCCCAAGGCAAAGTAGCCGGTGTTGCGCAGGGCGGTGGCCAGCTGGTCACCACCGAGGGCGCCGTTAGCGCCATCGGCGCTGCTGTGGCTGCCGGTGGCGATGGAGAACACCACGGCAAACACCAGCGCAATCGCCACCGGTGCGCCGCGCTTGCCCCAAGCCATCACCAAAAAGATAAAGAACGTCGCCGGCACCAGCAGCAGCCCCAGTGCCAGCGGGTCGTGGTGCAGGTATTGCACCGTAAAAAATAAGGGGGTGCCCAGCAGCGGCGCCGGCAACATATGCCAAAACTTGCCACGCCGAGGCGCTGGCACATCCGGTGGCCCAGAGACAATCACGCCCACCGCCGCTACAGAGGCGGCAAATGCACCCAGCCAGCCATACACAGCGGCAGATATCACCAGCAGCCCCAGCGCCACGCTGATGCCGTTGAGCACATAGTGGCTCAGTGCCACGCGCAGTGCGCGGCGCAGGCCAGGGGCGGCAGAGGGGGCGAAAGGCATGGTGACGTCGGGCAAGTCGGGCAAAAAAGCGCTGCACACAGCAGGGCAAGGCTTGACTGTAACGACTGCGCCGCCGGTGCGTGCAATTAAGAGGCTAAAACGGCTGTGGCCCTTATGCAGTAAGCGCTTGTAGCTATCAAATAAATAATTAAACCAAGGCCGGGGCCGAGGCCCACAAACGCTCGCCGGTGCTCTCTAGGTGCGTTAGATAGAGGCGCACGTCAAATTCGTACTGGTGGTAGTGCGGCTCCATGTGGGCGCACAGTTGGTAGAAGGCTTTGTTGTGATCGCGCTCGCGCAGGTGGGCCAGCTCGTGTACCACAATCATGCGCAAAAATTCGTCGGGCACCTGTTTGAACATCGCGGCGACGCGGATTTCGTGCTTGGCCGCCAATTTGCCGCCCTGCACGCGCGAGATGCTGGTGTGCAGCCCCAAGGCGTTGCGCACCACATGAATTTTGTTATCGAACAGCACCTTATTGACCGCATCAGCGTTGCGCAGATGGCGGTTTTTAAGTTCGGTGGTGTAGTGGTACAGGGCTTTGTCAGTGCGCACGCTGTGCGCTTGCGGGTATTTACCCAGCAGCATCGGCGCCAGGCCATTGGCCCCCGCCTGCAATAGGGTGCGTACCTGCGCTTGCAGCGCGTCGGGGTAGGCGCGCAAATAAGGCAGGTCGCGCTGCATGGGATTGATCCGGTGCCTAGAAAGTGGGAGGCTGGATGCGGGAGGCAGGAAAGCCTGTGCCTTAATGCAAGTGGCGTGGACGGCGCCCGCCACCGCCGCCACCATGGCTGCCACCCGATCCGCCAGCGCCACCGGGGCCGCGTGGTGGTTTACCGATTTCTAGCGAGTTGACCAAAGCGTCAAAACGCTCGCTGAACAAGCGATCGATTTCGGCGACTACGCCGCCCAGCTCGGCACCGTCAAAATGGCGCTCCATCATGTTGACCACGTCTTGCACTAGCAAATCGCGCTGCACTTGCATGATGGCTGCCGGCGTAGGGCCGACAAACAGCATCAAAAAATCGTCGCGTGACTCGGCTTCGTCCTCTTCTTCGTCCTCGTCAAACTCGGCGTCATAGAACGTCACCTCAATGGCAGCGCCCTCTTGGGCCAGCTCGTTCAAGCTCATGCACATTTCGTCCAGCGACTGGCGAAAGTCTTCATCGCCACGCACCGTCCAGCACAACTGTAAGCTGTGCGCTTTGGCGTCGAACTGGATACCCGGCTCTTCTTCGTAGGCACTGACCGCGCCATCGACCAGCGAGCGCGCTCCAGCGTACTTCCACAGCGGCTTGAGTGCTTCTTGCAGCTGCTCGTAGCCCACTTCAGGGCGCAAAGGCACAAGGCCATGGACATGAATTTCGAAGGGCGCGTTGTAATTTGACATGATTGAATCGTAATGGTGCCCCGAGCCGGGGTCGAACCGGCACGCCCCTTTTCAGGAAAGCGGCGGATTTTAAGTCCGCAGTGTCTACCAATTTCACCATCGGGGCCTGCAGTTGCTTGACTGACAAGCTGTGCAGATTAACCCGGGCAGCACGCGCGTGCAATGCCCCGTATTTTTCGCAGTTCGCTATTGGCGAACCCAATAAAAAAGGGAAGCCGAAGCTTCCCTTTAGAAATGGAGCGGGAAAAGAGGCTCGAACTCTCGACCTCAACCTTGGCAAGGTTGCGCTCTACCAACTGAGCTATTCCCGCATTTGTCTAGTAGCAAACTTTGTTAAGTCTACTGCTTGGCAAGTTTCAAATTATATTGCATTTTTTAGTGCCGTAAAGAAGTTGGCAAGAAAAAACGCAATTTAATTTGGAGGCGCGACCCGGAGTCGAACCGGGCTAACCGGATTTGCAATCCGGGGCATAACCGCTTTGCTATCGCGCCAAATCTCTAAGCCCGTTAAAGCCTGTCTATCTTATTTTTTTAGCAAAAAGGGAAGCCGAAGCTTCCCTTTTGAAAAATGGAGCGGGAAAAGAGGCTCGAACTCTCGACCTCAACCTTGGCAAGGTTGCGCTCTACCAACTGAGCTATTCCCGCATTTTATCGAAGCTTTGCATTATACAACACTTGCTGCGATGGAATGTATTGTAGCGCAATTTTTAGCCTGCGCCAGCAAAATTCTAAGAAAAACGTCTCAATGCTTTACCGCTGGTCGCGCCGCCTTGGTAGCCGCCGCTGGCGGCGGCACAACGGCCACAACAGGAACGACCGCGGCCTCTTCGTCCGTCAAAGGCACGGGGTGGCGCTCCAGTGCCAGCTCTAGCACTTTGTCAATCCAACGCACTGGCACGATCTCTAGACCGCTTTTGACGTTGTCAGGGATCTCTTGCAGGTCTTTGACGTTTTCTTGTGGAATCAGCACCGTTTTGATGCCGCCGCGCAAAGCCGCCAGCAGCTTTTCTTTCAAGCCGCCAATGCCGGTGATTTCGCCGCGCAAGGTGATCTCGCCCGTCATGGCCACGTCACCGCGCACCGGAATGCCGGTGAAGGCAGACACCAACGCCGTCGCCATGGCGGCACCCGCGCTGGGGCCGTCTTTGGGTGTGGCGCCGTCGGGTACGTGTACGTGCATATCTTTCTTTTCGAACGCCTCGTCTTTGATGCCCAGCGAGCGCGCCCGGCTGCGCACCACGGTGCGCGCGGCTTCGACCGACTCTTTCATCACATCGCCCAACGAGCCAGTGCGCGTGATAACGCCCTTGCCGGGCATGGTGGCGACTTCAATCGTCAGCAGGTCGCCGCCCACTTCAGTCCACGCCAAGCCGACCACTTGGCCGACTTGGTTTTGTTCTTCTGCCAAGCCGTAGGTGTATTTGCGCACGCCCAAAAATTCGGGCAAATCGTCGGCACCCACCACTACTTGGGGTGTGAGCTTTTTCAGCAACAGCGCCTTGACCACTTTGCGGCAAATTTTGGACAGTTCGCGCTCTAGTGAACGCACACCGGCTTCGCGCGTGTAGTAGCGCACGATGTCGCGCACTGCGGCCTCGGTGATTTGCAACTCTTCCTGTTTGACGCCGTTGTTGGTCATTTGCTTGGGTAGCAAATACTTCATGGCGATGCTGGTTTTTTCGTCTTCGGTGTAGCCCGACAAACGAATAATTTCCATGCGATCGAGCAGCGCTGAAGGAATGTTCATCGAGTTTGATGTCGCGACAAACATCACATCGCTCAGATCAAAATCAACCTCGACATAGTGGTCGCCAAAGGTGTGGTTTTGCTCGGGGTCTAGCACTTCCAGCAAGGCACTCGACGGATCGCCGCGAAAATCCGTGCCCAGTTTGTCGATTTCGTCGAGCAAAAACAGCGGATTGCGCGTATCGACCTTGGACAAGCTTTGCAGCACTTTGCCTGGCATGGCGCCGATGTAGGTGCGGCGGTGACCGCGAATTTCTGCCTCATCGCGCATACCGCCCAGCGCCATGCGCACATATTTGCGCCCGGTGGCTTTGGCAATCGATTGGCCAAGCGAAGTTTTGCCTACGCCCGGTGGGCCGACCAAGCAAAGAATGGGTGCCTTCAGTTTGCTGACGCGCTGCTGCACGGCAAGGTATTCCAAGATACGGTCTTTGACTTTGTCGAGGCCGTAATGGTCTTCGTTGAGCACGACTTCAGCGTGGGCCAAGTTGTGTTTGATCTTGGTTTTTTTGCTCCATGGCAGCGATACCAGTACGTCGATGTAATTGCGCACCACCGTGGCTTCAGCGGACATCGGCGACATCAGCTTGAGTTTTTTCAATTCGCTTTCGGCTTTTTTGCGCGCCTCAGCAGGCATCTTGGCTTGCTTGATTTTTTTCTCGACCTCTTCGAGGTCGGCGCCTTCTTCGCCTTCGCCCAACTCTTTTTGAATCGCTTTGACTTGCTCATTCAAATAAAAGTCGCGCTGGTTTTTTTCCATTTGTCGCTTGACCCGACCCCGGATTTTTTTATCCACGTTCAAGATGTCAACTTCGTGATCGAGTTGCTCGAACAAATTTTCTAGCCGCGCTTTAACGTCCGACAAATCCAGCACCGATTGCTTGTTTTCCAGCTTCAGCGGCAAATGCGCAGCAATGGTGTCGACCAGCCGACCTGGATCGTCAATGCTGGAAATCGAAGTCAAAATTTCTGGTGGAATTTTTTTGTTCAGCTTGACGTACATATCAAACTGCTGCATCACCGCACGGCGCAGCGCTTCGATTTCGCTGGGTTTGTAGTTGCCGGCGAGTGCTTGGATAGGCCGTACCGTGGCAGTGAAATGGCTCTCGATATCTTCGATAGTTTCGACTCGGGCGCGCTGCTGGCCTTCGACCAGCACCTTCACCGTGCCATCGGGCAATTTGAGCATTTGCAAAATGGTCGAAATGCAGCCGACTTCAAACATATCGGAGACTGAAGGCTCGTCTTTGGCGGCGGTTTTTTGGGCTACCAGCATGATGCGCCGGTCGGCTTCCATGGCCAGCTCCAGTGCCTTGATGCTCTTGGGGCGCCCGACAAATAGCGGAATCACCATGTGCGGAAACACCACCACATCACGCAAGGGCAGCAGTGGCAAATCAATAGGGGTAGCGAGCAAGGGGGAATATCCGGACATGGGAATCCTCATGAAATTGGATTGAGTGGGGTCCACCAGCAGGCATTTTCAACCCACTGGCACCTCTGTGCTGGCTCAAGGGGGCAGAGCGGGCTGCGCCGGCGCACACTGCGCGCGCCGCCGCAGCCTAGTTCATGCCTTTTTGGCGGCTTCCCGGCGATAGACAAGCAGCGGTGGCTTGTCTTCGTCGATGGTGGACTCATCGACCACCACCTTTTCGACATTGCTGGTGTTGGGTAAGTCAAACATGGTGCCGTTGAGCGACTGCTCCAAAATCGATCGCAGGCCGCGTGCGCCGGTTTTACGTGCCAGCGCTTTGCGGGCAATGGCCTTGAGTGCGGTGGGGCGGATCTCCAACTCAACACCTTCCATTGCCAGCAGTTTGCTGTACTGTTTGACCAGCGCATTTTTCGGCTCGGTCAAAATTCTTACCAGCGCGTCTTCGCTTAATTCGGCCAGCGCCGTGACCACCGGCATACGCCCGACTAGCTCGGGGATAAGGCCAAATTTGATCAAGTCTTCGGGCTCGATCTCGGTAAATACATCGGACAGCGAGCGCTGTTTTTTGCTTTTGACGATAGCGCCAAAACCAATGCCCGATGCTTCAGTACGGTTCTCGATGACCTTTTCCAGCCCGGCAAACGCACCGCCGCAAATGAACAAGATGTTGGTCGTGTCGATCTGCAAAAAATCTTGGTTCGGGTGCTTGCGCCCGCCCTGCGGTGGCACGCTGGCCATGGTGCCTTCGATCAATTTCAGTAGCGCCTGTTGCACACCTTCGCCGGAGACATCACGCGTAATCGACGGGTTGTCTGATTTGCGCGAAATTTTGTCGATTTCGTCGATATAGACAATGCCGCGCTGGGCGCGTTCGACTTCGTAGTTGCAGCTTTGCAGCAGCTTTTGCACGATGTTCTCTACGTCCTCACCCACATAACCAGCTTCGGTTAGGGTAGTGGCGTCGGCCATGACAAACGGCACGTCGAGCATCCGTGCCAAGGTTTGTGCCAGCAGCGTCTTGCCCGAGCCGGTGGGGCCAATGAGCAAAATATTGCTTTTAGACAGCTCTACATCGTCTTTGCCGGCTTTTTCTTTATGGCGCAAACGCTTGTAGTGGTTGTAGACCGCCACCGCCAAAGTGCGCTTGGCGGGCTCTTGGCCAATCACATAGTTGTCAAGATTGGCTTTGATTTCAGACGGTGTCGGCAGATCGCCGCGCGCATCTTTACCCAGCTCGCCGGCGGGTAGTTCGTCGCGGACAATTTCATTGCACAGGTCGATGCACTCGTCGCAGATAAAAACCGACGGACCGGCGATCAGCTTCTTTACCTCGTGCTGGCTCTTTCCACAAAAAGAGCAGTAAAGGGTTTTTTCGCTGGAAGAGCCTTTTTTATCGGCCATGGGAACAATGCCTTGTAGTACGAAATAAATAGGAAGGAGAGAGACGGCGCAGAGGACGAATGATAAAGCTCGCCGCGCTCACGGACGCTTGGCGATCACTTCGTCGATCAGTCCGTAGTCTTTGGCTTCGTCGGCGGTCAAGAAATAGTCGCGTTCAGTATCACGCTGGACTTTTTCCAGCGGCTGTCCGGTGCGCTCGGCCAAGATACGGTTCATTTGATCCTTGGTGCGCAAGATATCACGCGCATGGATTTCGATGTCAGTGGCTTGGCCGCGTGCGCCGCCCAGCACTTGGTGGATCATGACCTTGGAGTTCGGCAGCGAAAAACGCTTGCCCTTAGTGCCTGCAGCCAACAAAAAGGCACCCATACTGGCAGCAAAACCGCAGCACAGTGTTGATACATCGGGCTTGATGAAGTTCATGGTGTCATAAATCGCCATGCCCGCCGTGACGCTGCCGCCGGGCGAGTTGATGTAGAAAGAAATGTCCTTTTCAGGGTTTTCGCTCTCTAAAAACAACAACTGCGCCACTACCAAGTTGGCGGTTTGATCGTTGACCTCGCCAACCAAGAAGATCACGCGCTCTTTGAGCAGGCGTGAATAAATATCGTAGGACCGCTCGCCACGGCCCGATTGCTCGATAACCATGGGAACCATGCCTAAGCCTTGAATTTCCTGTGCGCTCATTATTTCTCCAGTCAGGCGGGTACTGTACCCAGAAACGAATTGGGGCTTGTGCGCCAAAGCACAAGCCCCCGGATCCCACACATTAGCGCGTTCGCTGTGGATACGCGCTCTTCAACGGCGGGCGATCAGCCCTGACCCATCAGTTCGTCAAACGACAACGCTTTTTCGGTCACTTTGGCTTTGCTCAGCACAAAGTCAGCCACGTTGTTTTCAATCACCACGGCTTCGACTTCGCCCAGGCGTTGGCGGTCACCAAAGTACCAGCGCACCACGTCTTCGGGTTTTTCGTAGCTGGCGGCCAGCTCGTCAATGTGGGCTTTGAGCTGCTCGGGCTTGGCATATAACTCGTTGGCGCGCACCAAGTCCGACACCACCAGGCCCAAGCGCACGCGGCGCTCAGCTTGGGGGCGGAAAATATCGTCAGGGATTTCAGCCTTGTCGGCATCTTTGACACCGCGTTGCTTGAGGTCAGCGCGGGCGCCGTTTTTCAGACGCTCGATTTCGGCTTGCACGCTGGAGTTGGGCAAATCAAGCTCCGCTTTGGCCAGCAGCGCGTCCATGACGGCGGCTTTGTTGCGTGCCAGCAAGCGGAACTTCACTTCGCGCTCAAGGTTTTTCTTGATGTCAGAGCGCAGTGCCTCGACCGTGCCGTCGGCAATGCCCAGCGACTTGACCAAAGCGTCGTTGATTTCTGGCAGATTGGCCGCTTCGATTTTGTTCAGCGTGACGAGGAAATCGGCGGTTTTGCCTGCCACGTCTTTACCGTGGTATTCCTCGGGGAAGGCCAGCGGGAAGGTTTTGCTTTCGCCGGTCTTCATGCCGCGCACGGCATCTTCAAATTCTTTCAGCATCTGGCCTTCGCCGACCAAGAACTGAAAGCCCTCGGCCTTGCCGCCGTCGAACGGCTCGCCGTCGAGCTTGCCTTCAAAGTCCACCGTCACACGGTCACCGTCTTGGGCGGCGGCGTCTGCGGCGCGCTGGGCAAAGGTGCGCCGCTGTTTGCGCAGGATGTCGATGGTCTTGTCGATAGCGTCGTCGGTGACTTCGGTCGAGATTTTTTCGACTTCGGCTTCGGTCAGGTCGCCCATTTTGACTTCGGGGAACACTTCAAAAATCGCGTCAAACGTGGCCTGGCCTTCGGGGGCGCCTTCTTTTTCGGTGATGCGCGGCTGGCCGGCCACGCGCAGATTGGCTTCGTTGGCGGCGCTGGCAAAAGCCTCGCCTACCTTGTCGTTCAGCACTTCGTACTGGACGGAATAGCCATAACGCTCAGAGACCACCTTCATCGGCACCTTGCCGGGACGAAAACCGTCCATCTTCACGGTGCGTGCCAGGCGCTTGAGGCGCGACTCCACCTCGGTCTGGATGTCGGCAAGGGGCAAGCTCAAAGAGATCTTGCGCTCCAGCTTTTCAAGGGTTTCAACGGTAACGGCCATGGCTATTCCTAGTGTTTAGTCACACGGGCCGGTGAACTGTGCAGCGGCGCCGTGTTGGCAAAGTTTTACATGGTGGTGCGCGGGGGGGGACTCGAACCCCCACACCATTGCTGGCGTCAGGACCTAAACCTGGTGCGTCTACCAATTTCGCCACCCGCGCAATCTTTCGATCTCTACAAACAAGTCAGGCGAAGATGTCTTTTCGCCTGCATGAAATTGGTCAGCTTTAGATTTTAACCTGTTGGCGCGTCCTTAATGTGGATCTACGCGCATCGAATCAGGTCGGCGCACCCGAAACCACGCTGCATACATCGCTGGCAGCGCCAGCAAAGTGAGCACCGTGGCCACGATAAGCCCGCCCATGATGGCTACGGCCATCGGCCCCCAAAACACGCTGCGCGACAGCGGAATCATCGCCAGCACCGCCGCTGCTGCTGTCAGCACGATGGGGCGCAGGCGGCGCACGGCCGACTCGACAATCGCCGTCCACGTGGGGATGCCGCGTGCGCGGTCGGTCTCGATTTGGTCGATCAAAATCACCGAGTTGCGCTGAATCATCCCCATCAGCGCAATCACGCCCAAGAGGGCGACAAAGCCAAATGGCCGCCCCGACACCATCAGCGCCGCCGCTACCCCGGCAATGCCCAGTGGCCCGGTCAAGAACACCAGCATGGCGCGGCTAAAGCTGTGCAGTTGCAGCATCAGCAGCGTGAAGGTGATGAACAGCATGATCGGCAGCCCCGCTGCAATCGACGCCGAGCCTTTGGAGCTTTCTTCGACCGCGCCCGCCACCTCGATGCGGTAGGCGCTCTCGCCAGTGGCGTGCCAAGCGGCTTCAATTTTGCGCAGATCCGGCAGCAGCACCTGCGTCACCGTAGCGCCCTGCAAGCCTTCGACCACATCGCCTTGCACCGTGATGGCGTAGTTGCGGTTCTCGCGCCACATCACGCCGGGCTCCCAGGCCAGCGCTGGCTTGGCAATCTGCGTTAGCGCAATGGCCCGGCCTGATGCGGTGCTGACATAAGCGTTGGCAATGTCAGAGATATAGCGGCGCTCGTCCTCGGGCTGGCGCAGCACGATGTCAATCAGCTTGTCGCCTTCGCGGTACTGGCCGACTTGCATCCCCGACTGCATCACCCGCAGCGCTTGGGCAATCGACTGGCTGGTCACGCCCAAGGCGCGCGCCTTGGCCTGATCGACCTCTAGGCGCATCACTTTGACTGACTCGTTCCAGTTGTCGTTGACGCCGCGCATTTGCGCTGCCGCGCGCAGCACCGCCTTGACCTCATCGGCATAGCCGCGCAGCTTGGCCGGTTCGGGGCCGACGACGCGAAACTGCACCGGATACGGCACCGGCGGCCCGTTGGGCAGCAGCTTGACGCGCCCGCGTACCTCGGGAAATTCTGTCGCCAACAAGGCGGGCAGCTTGACCCGCAAGGTCTCACGCACCTTCAAGTCGTCGGCCATGACGATGAACTGCGAGACGTTGGTTTGCGCAAACACTTGGTCTAGCGGCAGATAAAAACGCGGCACACCCGATCCGACCCAAGTGGCTACATTGGTCACGCCCGGCTCGGCGCGCAGGCGCGCTTCGACGCGGTGCGTCACGGCCTCGTTGCCAGCAAACGAGGTGCCTTCCGGAAACCACACATCGACCATGATTTCAGGCCGCGCTGAGTCTGGAAAAAACTGCTGCTGCACCCGGCCCATGCCGACAATGCCCAGCGCAAAAATCAGCACCGTAGCGCCAATCGTCAGCCAGCGGTGCTCAACGCACCAGTTCACGGTACGGCGAAAGACGTTGTAGAACGGGCTGTCAAACACCTCGTGCGGGTCTTCGGTAATGCCCGGCGCTGCGCCGGCAATGGCGGGCAGCAGCGTGACGTGCTCGGGCGTTTTCAGCAGCAGCGTGCCTAAGTAGGGCACAAAGTAGACCGAGACAATCCACGACAACACCAGCGCAATCACCGTGACAGCGAAGATGGCAAAGGCGTATTCACCGACCATGGATTTGGCAATGCCAATCGGTAAAAAACCGGCGGCGGTGATCAGTGTGCCGGTCAGCATCGGGATGGCCGTGATCTCGTAGGCAAAGGTGGCCGAGCGCACCTTGTCGTAGCCCTCTTCCATTTTGCGCACCATCATTTCGACGGCAATGATGGCGTCGTCGACCAACAGCCCCAGCGCAATGATCAGCGAGCCGAGCGATATTTTGTGCAGGCCAATGTTCCAGTACCACATGGCCAAAAACGTCACCGCCAGCACCAGCGGAATGGTGATGCCGACCACCAAGCCCGGGCGTGGGTCGATGTACCAGCGCTTCCACCACGGCTGCGGGCCACGGCGCTGGTGCAGGCCCAGCGCAACAAAGCTGACGGCCAGCACAATCACCACCGCCTCGATCAGCACCATGATGAATTCATTGACCGAGCGCGCCACCGCCTTGGGCTGGTCTTGCACGTTGATCAGCTGCACGCCGGCGGGCAACTGCTGCTCAATGCGCTGCGTGGTGGCGTGCAGTGCCTTGCCCAAGCGGATGATGTCGCCGCCCTTGGCCATCGACACGCCCAGCGCAATCACTTCTTGGCCCTCGTAGCGCACTTTGACGCTGGGCGGGTCGACATAGCCGCGCTTGACCTGGGCAATATCGCCTAGGCGCAACTGGCGCCCCGAGGCGCCGCGAATCGGCATGGCGCGCAGGTCTTCTACGGCGTTGAATTGCCCGGCCACACGCACTTGCACTTGGTCTTGCGTGGTTTGCACGATGCCGGCACTTTCGACGGCGTTTTGCTGACCCAACTGCGCCAGCACTTGGTTCATATCCAAGCCCAGCTGCGACAGGCGTTTTTGCGACACCTCGATAAACAGCTTTTCGTCTTGTGCGCCAAACAACTCGACCTTGGCCACGTCTTGCACGCGCAGCAGTTGCTGGCGCACATCGTCGGCAAAAACTTTCAGCTCTGCATAGCTAAAGCCCTCGCCCTCCAGCGCATAAATCACGCCATAGACATCGCCAAAATCGTCGTTAAAAAACGGCCCCTGCACGCCTTGGGGCAAGGTGTAGCGCATATCGCCAATTTTTTTGCGCACCGCATACCACACCCCCGCCACATCAGCGGGGCGCGACGAGTCTTTGATTTGAAAGATGATTTGCGACTCGCCCGGCTTGGAATAGCTGCGAATTTTGTCGGCGTAGGGCACCTCTTGCAGCACGCGCTCTAGCTTGTCGGTGACTTGCTCGGCCACTTGCTGCGCTGTAGCGCCCGGCCAATAAGTGCGCACCACCATGGCGCGAAAGGTAAACGGTGGGTCTTCGTCTTGGCCCAGCTGGAAATAAGCCCCCACGCCCATCAGCAGCAGCACGATCATCAAATAGCGCGTCAGCGCCGGATGGTCGAGCGCCCATTTGGAAATATTGAAGCCCTTTTTTGGTTCGACTGGCGTCATGGCGTGCTCACTGCGGGGCGGCAGGCGCTGCCGTTGGCGCCGCAGAAGCGGGCGTGTTTGCTCTGTTTTCAGTAGCTGCAAGCGCTTTACTGGCGGGGGCTACAGGCTGTTTTGACTGATAAACCGTCACTTTCTGCCCCGGCGAGAGCACGTGGACGCCCGTCGCCACCACCTGCATTCCTGGCTCTAGGCCAGCGGCCACCACGGCGGCATTGCCGTCGGCGCTGGCAATCTCTACCGTTTGTGATCGCACCGTGGCGCTGGCTGGGTCATACACCCACACCGCAGTGCCCTGGCCTTGCTGGCGCAGCGCCGTGGTTGGCAGCGTGATGGCTTGGGTGCCGGCGTGGCCCAACCCTTGCGGCGTGACATACACCGTCGAGCCCAGCGGCGGCGCGGCGGTGGTGCCGTTCAGGCCATCCAAGCCGACTTTGACGGCGTAGGTGCGCGTCACCGGGTCGGCGCTGGCTGCGACCTCGCGCACGCGGCCTGTCAAGACCTCGCCGCCCGACCAAGCACGCACGCTGACGGTTTGGCCGGGCGCCATCTGCGCCACCTTGTCTTCGGGCACGGCAAACACCACATCGCGCGGGCCGTCTTGGGCAATGCGCAGCACGGGTGTACCGGCGGCGACCACTTGGCCGGGTTCGGCCTCAATGCTGGTGACAACGCCCGCCACATCGGCCAGCAAGCGGGTGTAACCAGCTTGGTTACCTTGCGACGACGACTGCGCGCGCGCTTGGGCCAGGGTGGCCTGCGCCGCTTGCAGAGCGGCTTGGCGCCGCTCTAATTCAGCGCCGCTGATGAAGTTTTGCTCTTTCAGCGCCGCATAGCGTTTGAGATCGGCTGCGGCCAAGTCGCGCTGGGTTTGCGCCGCGCTGACCTGTGCCTGCGCCGCCTGCGCCGCCAGTTGGTAGTCTTGCGGATCGAGCTGCGCCAGCACCTGGCCGGCTTTGACGCGCTGGCCCAGCTCGGCCTGGCGCTGCACTAGCTTGCCCGCGACCCGAAAGCCCAAGCGCGACTCGACCCGGGCGCGCACCTCGCCGGCGTATTCAAGCTGCAATTGCAGCGCATTGACGCCGACGGTCAGCAGCTTGACCGAGCGCACCGGCTCGGGCGGCGGCTCAGGGCGTGAGCAGCCGGCCAAGCACAGTGCCACGGTGGCTGCAGCCACCCCGGTCAGCGCCCGCCCCCGTCCCTGTAGACGGAAAAAAAGCCCCGAAGGGGGCGGCAAAAATTCTGCACGGGGCAAAACTGCGGAGCGTGTGCGCGCGGCAAGTTCCATGGTGGGTATATCTCTTAATGACTAACTGGTTAGTAATTTAGGGGATAGGTTAGGCACTGTCAAGAAACACGGCGACAGCCCTACTGCGACAATGCGCGCCGTGAACCCAATGCCCCCCGCCAGCGCGCCGCTCCCGGTGACGCACTACGAAAATTTCCCCGTCGCCTCGCTGCTGTGCCCGCCGGCACTGCGCGCGCCGATAGCCGCCATCTACGCCTTCGCCCGCACCGCCGACGACATTGCCGACGAGGGCGACGCCAGCACCGCGCAGCGTTTGCAGGACTTGGCCGACTACCGCGCCGACCTGCACACCATTGCCACGGGCGCCGCGCCGTCTGCGCGCTGGGCCAAGGTGTTTGTGCCGCTGGCCGCCATCTTGCGCAGCCACCAGCTGCCAGTGCCGTTGTTAGACGATTTACTCAGCGCCTTTGCCCAAGACGTCGCCAAAACCGCTGCTGCGGCTGGTTACGCCGACCGCGCTGAATTGCTGGACTACTGCCGCCGCTCGGCCAACCCGGTGGGGCGCTTGCTGCTGCATTTGTATGGCGTACACACGCCGCAAGCGCTGGCGCAAAGCGACGCTATTTGTACCGCGCTGCAACTGATTAACTTTTGGCAAGACCTGAGCGTCGACTTGCCACGCGGGCGTTTTTATCTGACCGATGCCGATTGCGCCGCCCACGGCGTGCAGCGCGCTGACTTGCTGGCGCTGTGCAGCACACAGCAAGGCACGTCGCAAACTACACAATTGATAGCTGAAAGCGCAGGCTGGGCAAGGGCTAGCATGACAAAAGGCTCTCAATTAGTCCACCAACTGCCCGGGCGCGCTGGCTGGGAGTTGCGCTTGGTGGTGCAGGGCGGCCTGCGCATTTTGGACAAAGTCGATGCCCTGCGCGGCGCCAGCTTGCACACCCGAGCGCGCATCCGCGCCTGGGACGCGCCGGTGATGCTGGCGCGGGCGCTGCTGATGTAACAAAAATAAAAACAAAAATGGCCATCGCAAGTGATGGCCATTTTGGAGGGAAGCCAACAGCGTTTAGCTGATGCGCCCGCTGATGTAGTGCTTCATCTGCTCGATGATGAATTTTTGCTCGGAGATGATGTCTTTGACCAAGTCACCGATCGAAATCATGCCCAGCACCGCGCCGTCCTCGACCACCGGCAAGTGGCGCAGGCGGTTTTCGGTCATCAAGGCCATGCATTCTTCGCTGGTTTGCGTGGGCTGCACGTACATCACATCTTGGGTCATCACGTCGCTGACCAAGGTGCTGACCGAGGTGCGCCCCATCAGCGCAATTTTGCGGGCGTAGTCGCGCTCGGTCAGGATGCCGACGATGGCGTTGTCCTGCATCACTAGCAGCGCGCCGACGCGCAAATCGGCCATGCTTTGCAGTGCCTGTAGCACGGTGGCCGTGGGCGCGATGGAATGCACCAGACCCTCGGGTTTGGCCTTGAGAATTTCTGCAACGACTGTCATGAGAACCTCCTAAAAAAAGCAACGCACACAAACATTCACCAGCATTTCAGCGCCGGCCACCTAAAAAATTACCACCAATTTTCATCAAATCGCTCAGGCCCACTTGGCCGTCGCCGTCTTGGTCCAGCAGCGCACCCAACAAACCGCCGCCCAAGCCGCCTTGCTGTTGAGTGCGGGCTTTTTCTTGCCCCAGCACTTGGCCCAAGCCGTCGGCATTCAAGCCGCCCGAGCTGACGCGCTGCGCCAAAAACGCCATCACGATAGGCGCCAACATTTGCAGCAACTGGCCAGCATTGGCGCCCAGGCCCGTGGCTTGGCCCAGCCCGGCTTCAGCGCGCTGCTGGTTGCCGCCAAAAATATGGCCCAAGATGGCTGCCGCGCCGCCCTGACCGCTCTGAGCGCCTTGCAGATGTTGCTGTACGGCACCCAACAAATCCATCGCCCCTTGGGGCTGTGCGGCGTTGTTGCCCAGCGCGCCCAGTAGCAGCGGCAGCGCGGCGCTGACGGCGTTTTGTGTTTGGGTGGTATCGGTGCCTAACTGCTGCGCCATCTGCTGCAGCGGCGCGCCTTGCAGTTGGTTCATCAGCTGATCGACAAGAGACGGGGAGGTGGTCATGGCACAGTCTTTCAAAAAACAAATCGGGACAATGGTATGCGCAACCCGTGCGCAACCTGCGTCCTTGGCCGACAAATACCGTCCTGCGCGCCTTGCACGACAATGCCGGCTTCTTTTGCAACCCAACCAATCCTCCAATCCCATGGGCATTCGCCATTACCTTAAAGACATCGCACGCGGCAAAGACGGCGCCCGCGCCCTGACGCGCGACCAGG
This sequence comes from Giesbergeria sp., assembly GCA_017988165.1. Taxonomy (GTDB): domain Bacteria; phylum Pseudomonadota; class Gammaproteobacteria; order Burkholderiales; family Burkholderiaceae_C; genus Simplicispira. The sequence continues at coordinate 23,250 of JAGNSH010000007.1, forward strand.
CTGCTGACCTGATGGGCCAAGTGCTAGACGGCACGGCCAGCGACGTGCAAGTGGGCGCTTTCTGCGTCGCCATGCGCATCAAAGCCGAGACACCGCAAGAAATGGCCGGCTTTTTAGATGCGGTCCACGCCCGGCTAGAGCTGCTGCCAGCCAGCACCCGCCCACTGATCGTGCTGCCCAGTTACAACGGCGCGCGCAAGCTGCCGGTGCTGACGCCCTTGCTGGCGCTGCTGCTGGCGCAGCGCGGCTGGCCGGTGCTGGTCCACGGCAACAGCACCGAAGAGCGCCGTGCCAGCAGCCAAGACGTGCTGGCGGCGCTGGGCATCAACGCCATGACCGCGTTGGACGAGGTCGCGCCCGGTCAGGTGGTCTTTGCGCCGACGGCGCTGTTGCTGCCCGGCTTGGCGCGGCTGCTGGACGTGCGCCGCACGCTGGGCCTGCGCAACAGCGCGCACAGCCTGGTCAAGCTGATGGATCCGCTGTCGCCGGTGGCTGGCGACAGCCTGATCGTCAGTAGCTACACGCACCCCGAATACGCCATTTCTATGGCCGAAACCATCGCCCTGACCGGCTTGGACGCGCTGCTGCTGCGCGGCACCGAAGGCGAGCCGGTGGCCGACCCGCGCCGCACACCGCAAATGGACGGCTTTCAAGCCGGGCGCGGTCGCCGCGTGCAAGAGGCGCAAGACGGCCCACTGGCCGCGTTGCCGCAACTGCCCAGCGACATCAGCGCCGCCAGCACCGCCGACTACATCCGCGCGGTGATGGCCGGCACGCTGCCAGTGCCCGCGCCGATTGCCTTGCAGGTGGAGCACATCTGCCAGCTGGCCGAAAAAATATAAAACCATCAAATTTAATAGCTGCTTGCGCTTACTGCATAAGGGCTGGAGCCTGTTTTGACCCCTATATTTGACGCCGTCATCGTTGGCGCGGGCGCTGCGGGCCTGTTTTGCGCCGCCCAGGCCGGCCAGCGCGGCCTGAAGGTGCTGCTGATCGACCACGCCGACAAGGTGGCCGAAAAAATCCGCATCTCTGGCGGCGGGCGCTGCAACTTCACTAACCAAGGCCTTGACCCGCGCGCGCCACACAAACACTTTGTCGGCGACAACCCGCAGTTTTGCCGCTCGGCGCTGTCGCGCTACACGCCGCAAGACTTCATCGCCCTGCTGGACAAACACGGCGTGCCCTACCAAGAAAAGCACAAAGGCCAGCTGTTTGCCCAGCGCTCGGCCGAAGACATCATCAACCTGCTGCTGGCCGAATGCGCCGCCGGCCAGGTCGAGCGCTGGCAGCCGTGCAGCGTCAAAAAAGTAGTGTTTTCGGCCTCTAGCCCAATAGACACGGGCGCTGGCAGCTATCAAATTGAAACCAGCCGTGGCCCGGTGCAAGCGCGCAGCTTGGTGGTGGCCACCGGCGGTTTGTCGATTCCCAAAATAGGCGCTACCGACTGGGGCTACCGGCTGGCGCAGCAGTTCGACATTCCACTGATTGAGCGGCGCCCCGGCTTGGTGCCGCTCACCTTTGACGGCGCGGCGTGGGCGCCGTATGCGCAGCTGTCGGGGCTGGCGCTGCCGGTACACATCAGCGTCGGCAGTAAAAAGCAGCGCATGGCGTTTGACGAGGATTTGCTGTTTACGCACCGGGGGCTGTCTGGCCCGGCGGTGCTGCAAATCTCCAGCTATTGGCAGGAAGGCACGCCGCTGTCAATCGACCTTGCGCCCGGCGTCGATGTGGCCGCAGCGCTGGCGCTGGCCAAAGCGCGCTCGCGCAAATTACTGGCGAATGAACTGGCCGCGCTGGTGCCTAGCCGCCTGGCCGACGCCTGGGCGGCGCAAAGCAGCGACTGGCAGCGCCCGGTGGCCGACGTTGCCGACAAAGCGCTGGCGCGCCTGGCCGAGCAACTGGCCGGCTGGCAGCTGACGCCCACCGGCACCGAAGGCTATAAAAAAGCCGAAGTCACGCTGGGCGGCGTCGACACGCGCGCGCTGTCGCAGCACAGCATGGAGAGCAAAACCCAGCCCGGCCTGTACTTTATTGGCGAGGTGGTGGACGTCACCGGCTGGCTGGGCGGCTACAACTTTCAGTGGGCCTGGGCCAGTGCCGCGGCCTGCGCGCAGGCGTTATAATCTCGGGCTTCGCTGGCAACCCCCGTCGGCCAATACTAGTTAGAGACGGGGAAACCGCTGCGCACGGTCTTGAGGCCCGATCTCCCCAAGACCCTCTGGCGGCACCATTTTTGGAAAACATTAGCTAATGACCACCGTACGCCTGAAAGAAAACGAACCCTTTGACGTTGCACTGCGCCGCTTTAAGCGCACCATTGAAAAACTCGGCTTGCTGACCGACCTGCGCGCCCGCGAGTTCTACGAGAAGCCCACCGCCGAGCGCAAGCGCAAAAAAGCTGCCGCCGTCAAGCGCCACTACAAGCGCGTGCGCAGCATGCAACTGCCTAAAAAGATGTACTGATCGCCGGATTTCCAGCCTGACTGGAAACCGATGAACCCGCGCTAGGGACGCCAAGCGCGGGTTTTTTGTTTTCTGAATTCCCTCTTTTTACTATTTCGTCCACTTTTTTAGGAGAACACCATGTCCCTCAAAGACCAAATCACCGAAGACATGAAAACCGCCATGCGCGCCAAAGACAGCGAGCGCCTGCTGACGGTGCGCACCTTGCTGGCCGCCATGAAACAAAAAGAAGTGGACGAGCGCGTAGTGCTGGACGACGTGGCCATCGTCGCCATCGTCGATAAGCTGGTCAAGCAGCGCAAAGACTCGATTGCCGCCTTTGAAAGTGGCAACCGCCAAGATTTGGCCGACAAGGAAAAGGCTGAAATGCTGGTGCTGCAAGGCTATTTGCCCCAGCGCATGACAGCCGAAGAAACCCAGGCTGCCGTGCAAGCCATCGTCGCCGAGCTGGGCGCTGAACTGGGTCGCGCTGCCGGCCCGGGCGACATGGGCAAAGTGATGGGCGTGGTCAAAACCCGCTTGGCGGGCAAAGCCGACATGGGGCAAGTATCGGCTGCGGTAAAGGCCGCTCTGGCTGGTTAACTGCCGGCCACCTTCATGCGGTTGATGAGGATGGAGCCGACGGTTTTGGCGCCGTAGTTGTAGGCATCGGCCCCCACCGCTTCAATGCCCTTGAGCATGGTTTTGAGGTTGCCGGCAATGGTGATTTCATCGACCGGGAAGGCGATTTCACCGTTCTCCACCCAAAAGCCGCTGGCACCGCGCGAATAGTCGCCGGTGACGTAGTTGACGCCTTGGCCCATCAGCTCGACGACAAACAGGCC
>JAGNSH010000069.1 GCA_017988165.1 Giesbergeria sp.
GGCCAGCACGGCGTCCGCGTCGTCCCAGCCGGCGGCAAAGGCGTTGATGGCGTCGGCGCCGGCCAGCACCATCACTTGCGGGCGCGGCATTTGGGCGGCAATGCACAGCTCCTCGACGATGTTGCACAGGCGCTGCTCGGCGTGCGAGACGCTGGGCTGCGCCGCGCGCGCGCCCATGCGCTGCGCCAGCTTGACACCGCCGGCGCGCAGGTTCGATGTTTCGACCCACCAGCCGCCCAGCACCAGCAGCAGCGAGACGCCGACATTGGTCGCCAAAAAACCCGCCGGAAAACCCAAATGCACCGGTAAGACCAGCGCCATCAGCCACCACGCCAGCACCAGCGCGGCGTGTACCCCCGCCACCAACAACAGCACCGCCAGCGCAAACGCCAGCAGCAAGCGGCGCGTTTGGCTGCGCGCGCTGATTTGGTGATCCCAAAACTTCATCGGTGTCGGGCGTTAGCCGGTCGGTTTAAAACTGCACCCTTGGCGCGGCGCGCTCTTGCTCGCTGTGCGTGGCTTGCAGCATTGGCGCTTCGTTAAAGCCCAGCAACCGGGCGACGATCAGCGCCGGAAACTGCATTGCTTCGTTGTTGAAGTCCAGCGCTTGGTCGTTAAAGGCTTGGCGCGCAAAGCCGAGGCGGTTTTCGGTGCTGGTCAGCTCTTCGGACAGCGACTGCATGGTGGCGTCGGCCTTCAAATCTGGGTAGGCCTCGGCCACCACCATCAGCCGACCCAAGCTGGCGCCCAGCGCCTGCTCGGCCACCGCCAGCGCGCCGACAGCCGCCGCGCTGGTCGGTGCAGCGCGCGCTTGGACTGCGGCGCCTTGGGCTTGGCCGCGCGCGGCAATCACCGCTTGCAGCGTGCTGGCCTCGTGCTGTAGGTAGCCGCGCGCCACTTCGACCAAGTTGGGCACCAAGTCGTAGCGGCGCTTGAGCTGCACATCAATCTGCCCAAAGGCGTTGGTGATGCGGTTGCGCAGCTGCACCAGCCGGTTGTAAACCGACACCGCCCACAGCAGCAGCGCGGCCAGCAGGCCCAGCAATATCCAGCCGGTTATCGACATGTTTGACTCCCTTGTGGTTGATGGTGCTGCATCTTAGGCGCAAGGCTTGGCAGCGACGCGGCCTGTCGCAGGCTGCGCGCACCATGGCGTTATTGCAACCACCGCAGGAGTTTTACACCATGGCCTCTAGCTCTTCCAGGCGCCGCCGCAGCACCGCGGCGATCGAATTCACGGCCGAAGTTGGCCACCCCATTGCCTGCCTGTGGATTTTGCGTTTGCTCCAGCGCGGCGGTGCCAAGATGCTGCGCCTCATCAGCGACCACACCGCGCTGGTGCAGCATTTGGGCAGTGCGATACCGACCCCGACCCCTATCCCTGTCCAGCCCAAGTCGGGCGGCTGGGACGAAGACGACGAAGATGACGAAGACGACGCAGACAACGGGCCCAGCGCAGCCGACCTTACCCCCGCCTTGATCCGCCGCCTACTGCGCAAAGCCGAGGCCAACGCGGCCAGCCACGTGCTGCCCGAGCCACTGGCCGGCAACATCAGCGCCTTGACCAAAGAGCTGGGGCTGGACTACGCCGACGCGCAGGTGCTGGCGTTTTGCGTGTTGCTGGCCAACGACAGCCAGCTCGAAGAGTGCTTTTGCGCCGTCGGTGATGTCAGCGACAACCGCGCTCTGTCGATACTGGAGCACCTGCTGGACGTGCCGGTGCAGCAGCTGCGCAGCACCGTGTCCCACCAAAGCCCGCTGCACCAAAGCGGCCTGCTGCGCATGGACCACAACAAACACTTTATGGGCAGCAAATTTGACCTGCTCAACAGCGAGTTTGCCGCCCGCATGCTGCACGCGCCGATGCTGCCCATTGATGTGCTGCGCGGCCTGATCCACGTGGCCCCGGCCGCCACGCTACAGCGCAGCGACTACGCCCACATTGCGGCAGATTTGCAGGTCTTGCAGCCGTACGTGCAACACGCCATCGATCGCCAGCGCAGCGGGGTCAACGCCTTTATTTATGGCGCACCCGGCACCGGTAAAACCCAACTGACGCGCCTACTGGGCGCTGAACTGGCCTGCTCGGTGTACGAGGTAGCCTGCGAGGACAGCGACGGCGACCCGATCGGCGGCGAACGTCGGCTGCGCGCTTGGCAGGTAGCGCAAACCTTTCTGAAAGGCCAGCGCGCCTTGCTGGTGTTTGATGAAGCCGAAGACGTGTTCAACGACGGCGGAATGTTCACGGCCAGCACCGCCATGCAGCGCAAAGGCTGGATGAACCAGCGCCTAGAAAGCGGCCCGGTGCCCACGCTGTGGCTATCGAACAGCGGCTCGCCCGACGCCGCCTTCACGCGCCGCTTTGACATGGTGTTTGAGCTCAAATCGCCCCCGCGCGCCCAGCGCCACGCCCTGCTGGCCGAGGCCAGCGGGCCGCTTCTGGGCGCGCCAGCCCTTGCGCGCTTGGCCAGCATCGAAGCGCTGGCCCCGGCGGTGGTCGAGCGCGCCGCGCGCGTGGTTCACACCGTGGCCAGCGCCTTGCCCGCCGCCCAGCACGAAGCGGCGCTGCTGAGGCTGATTGACCAAACCCTGTCGGCCCAAGGCCACGGCACGCTGCGCCAACTGCACCAGCACCGCCCGCCTGAGCACTACGACCCAGCGCTGATCAACACCGACCAAGACCCGCAAAATTTGCTCAAAGGACTGGCTGCGGCTGGCAGCGCGCGCCTGTGCTTTTACGGCGCGCCCGGCACCGGCAAAACCGCCTTTGCGCAGTGGCTGGCGCAGCAACTCGATCGCCCGCTGCTGGTCAAGCGGGCCTCGGATTTGCTGTCCAAATGGGTCGGTCAGGCCGAGAAAAACATTGCCGCCGCCTTTGACAGCGCCCAGCGCGACAACGCGGTGCTGTTGATTGACGAAGTGGACAGCTTTTTGCGCGACCGCCGCGGTGCCAAAGCCAGCTGGGAGGCCACGCAGGTCAACGAAATGCTGACGCAAATGGAGCAGTTTCAGGGCATCTTTATTGCCTCGACCAACCTGATGGACGGCTTTGACCCGGCGGCGCTGCGCCGCTTTGACATGAAGCTGCGCTTTGAGGCGCTGCGGCCACGGCAAGCGTTGGCCTTGCTGCAAACCCACTGCTGTGCGCAGGGCTGGGCGCTGCCAGAAAACGCCCTGAGCACGCTGACCTATTTGCCGCAGATAACGCCCGGCGACTTTGCCGCCGCCATGCGCCAGCACCGCTTTGCGCCGCTGGCCGATGCGGGGGCGCTGCTCAAGCTGTTGCAAGCAGAATGTGCGCTGAAAGAAAACGCCGGGCAGCGCATGGGATTCGTCTAAACCCCTTGTTGGTTGTGCCGAGCCACCTCCAACGCTACCTCTTTTGTGAGCACCGACCATGGCCACCCGCAACGACAGCCTCGACACCGCCTTGCTGCTGATGGAAATCCTCAAGCGCATTCCGCGCCAGCGCCGCGTCACGGCCGCCGAGCTGCAAAAGCAACTGGCCGCGCACGGCTACGACCGCAACATCCGCAGCATCCAGCGCCACCTGGACACCCTGAGCAGCGCGTTTGCACTGGAGCGCGACGAGCGCAGCAAACCGTTTGGCTACCGCTGGATGGAGCAGGCCCCGGCCCTGTCGCTGCCGGGGCTGACGGCGCAAGAGTCGCTGCTGCTGCAACTGGCGCAGGCGCATTTGCAAGCGCTGCTGCCGCCCCGGCTCATGCGGTCGATGGAGCCGTACTTTGAGCAAGCCGGGCGCAACTTGGACGGCGGTGGATTGCCCGGCGACGAGAACGTGCGCAGCGCCCGCCAATGGCTGCGCAAAGTGCGCGTGGTGCCGACCAGCCAGCCGCTGCTGCCGCCCAAAATTGCCCCGGAAGTGTTTGAAGAAGTGACGGCTGCGCTGCAAGACAACCGCTGGCTGCAAGTGCAATACCGCAACGCCGCGCAGCAAGAGCACGACGCCTGCGTCATGCCGCTGGGGCTGGTGCAGCAAGGCACCAGCCTGTATGTGGTCTGCCGCTTTAAGGGCTACGACAACGAGCGCAACCTCGCGCTGCACCGCATGCACAGCGCCCAAGCGCTGCTAGAAAATTTCACCTATCCCGACAACTTTGACCTGGCGCGCTACGAGGCCGCAGGCCGCTTTGGCTATGGCGACGGTGCCCATATCGCGCTGCGCTTTTGCATCACCAAAACCGCCGGCCTGCACCTGACCGAAGCGCGCCTGTCCAAAGACCAGCGCGTGCAAGAGCACGCCGAGCACTACACCATCGAAGCCACCGTGGTCGATTCGGCCATGCTGACCTGGTGGCTGCGCGGCTTTGGCGATGAGGTGTGGGACATCGCCCGCCAAGCGTTGCCGAGCGGTGCTGCGCCATAAAGCCCCACAAAATAAGCATCAAAACAGCCCCTGGCCCTTTAAAAACGTGCGCTAGTAGCTATTAAATTTGATGCAAGCACCGCTCAGGCATTGCGGTTGCGCATGAAGTCGGCGGTGGTCATGAAGCTCTCGCTCAGGCGCGTGCGCAGTGGCTCGGGGACTTGGGTTTCTTGCATGGCCTCCTCCATGCAGGCGACCCACTGGTCGCGCTCTTTGATGCCGATGGTGAACGGCAAATGGCGTCCGCGCAGGCGCGGGTGGCCAAAGCGCTCTTGGTAGTAGTCGGGGCCGCCCATCCAGCCGCACAAAAACCAAAACAGCTTTTGCCGCGCCTCGTCCAGCGTGTTGCCGTGGCTGGCACGCAGTTCGGTGTAGCGCGACTCCAGTTCCATCAGGTCGTAAAAGCGCGCCACCAGCGCTTCTAGCGCTGGCTCGCCGCCTATCAGGGCAAAGGCGCTGTCGGCAGGCGCAGCGGTAGCGGGGGCTGGCGCGGCCAGCGGTACGTGGTGTTTAATTGGGCAATTCATAGTCAAAACGGCCTCTAGCCCTTATGCAGCAAGCGCTATTAGCTATCAAAATAATAGTTTCATCAGCGGTGATTTTATTCTGCGGCGCGGCGCAGGGTGTCCATCACCGGGCGTTGCAGCACTTCGCGCAGGCCCCACCAGCCGGCCAGCAGCGCCAGCACGGCGCCGACCACGCTGCCCACCAGCGGCACCCACAGGGACGCCGTCCACGTGAACTCAAACACGTAATGCGCCAGCGCCCAGCCCACCAGCACCGCCACCGCACTGGCCAAAAAGCCCGCCAGCAGGCCGACACCGGCCAGCTCGGCGCGCTGCACTTGGCGCAGCAAGCTGGCGCGCGCGCCCAGGGCCCGCATGATGGCGTACTCGCGCGCCCGCTCTTCGCGCGTGGCGGTGACGGCGGCAAACAGCACCACCAAGCCAGCTGCCAGCGTGAAGGCAAACAAAAACTCCACCGCGCGGATCACCTGATCGAGCACGCTTTGCACTTGTGCCAGCGTCGCTGCCATGTCAACGCTGGTGATGTTGGGAAACTGGCGCACCAGCGCGTTGTCAAAACCGGCTGTCTCTGGCGCGCGGAAGGCGGCAAGGTACGTGACGGCCACGCCGTCCAAATGCTCGACCGGGTACATGGCAAAAAAGTTGGCGCGCATCGATCCCCATTCGACCTTGCGCAGGCTGGTGATGCGGGCGTCTTTGCTGATGCCGCCAATGTCAAAGCGCAGCGTGTCGCCCAGCTTCAGTCCCAGCGTTTTGGCAATGCCGTCTTCTAGGCTGATGGCACCCTCTTCTTGCGGTGTCCAGCGCCCGGCAACCACGGGGTTGTGCGACGGCACCTCGGCGGCGCTGGAGAGGTTGAATTCGCGCTCGACCAAGCGCTGGGCGCGGTCTTCGCTGTAGCGGCCCGGGCCTATCGCTTCGCCGTTGACCGCCACCAAGCGGCCGCGAATCATCGGATACCAGTCGTATTGCGCCACGCCCGCTGCGCGCAAGGCTTGCTGAAAAGCGTCGGATTGGTCGGGCTGCACGTTGATAACGAAGCGGTTGGGCGCATTGGCCGGCGTGGCTTGGCGCCAGCTGGCCAGCAAGTCGGTGCGCAGCAGCACCAGCAGCACCAGCGCCAACAGGCCCACGGCCAAGCTGCTGACCTGCACCACGGCATAAGCCGGGCGCGCGGCGATTTGGCGCGTGGCCAGCACCAGCCAACGCGGCGCGCGGGCTTCGTTGACGCTGCGGCGCAGCAGCTGCACGGCCACCCACGCCAGCGCAGCAAACAGCAGCACCGCAGCAGCAAAACCGCCGACCGCAATCAGGCCCAGTTGCACATCACTGCTGACCACCAGCAACAGCGCTGCAAAGCCGCTCACCCCCAGCGCCAGCACCGCCAGCGAGGCCGGGCGCAGCGCGCCGACATCGCGGCGCATTACCCGCAGCGGCGGCACCTGCGCCAGTTGCAGCACCGGCGGCAGGCCAAACGCCAACAACAGCGTCAGCCCAACGCCCAAGCCCAGCGCCGCTGGCCACAGGCTGGCCGCTGGCAGGGCGGACGACACCAGCCCGGCCAGCAGCAGCACAAACACGTAATGCACCGCAAACCCCAGCGCCACGCCCAGCAGGCTGGCAAACAGGCCGACCAGCACAAATTCAAAGGTGTAGCTCAGTGCGATATTGCGCTGGCTTTGTCCCAGCACCCGCAGCAAGGCCGAGGCGTCCAAATGGCTGGCCGCAAAGCCGCGCGCCGCCAGCGCCACCGCCACCGCCGACAGCAGCGCCGCCAGCAAGGCCACTAGGTTGAGGAATTTTTGCGCCCGCTCCAGCGTCTGCTTCATCTCGGGGCGGCCACTGTCGAGCGACTCCAGCCGCACGCCGCGCACGCTGGGGTTTTGCACTTCCAGCGCCGCCCATTGGCTAAATTGCTGCACTGGCGCCGCTGGCCCGGCCACGGCAAAGCGGTAAGACACGCGGCTGGCCGGTTGCACCAAGCCGGTGGCGGCTATATCGGCGGCGTTGATCATGGCGCGCGGCGCAAAGCTCATAAAGCCGCTGCCCCGGTCTGGCTCTAAGGTGATCACCCGGCCAATGCGCAGCTGCGCGTCGCCCAGCGACAAAAAGTCGCCCATCTGCAAGCCCAGCGCTTCCAGCAGCGGCGCGTCCAACCAGACCTCGCCGCGCACCGGGATTTCAGGCGTGGTGTAGGGCGGCTTGTCCGGTGCATCGGCCACCGTCATGCGCCCGCGCAGCGGGTAGCCCGGCTGCACGCTTTTGAGTGCCACCAGTTTGGCCGCGCCGCCTTGGGCGTCACTGGCGCGCGCCATGGTCGGAAAACCCATGCTGCTGGCCGTTTGCAAACCCAGCGCCTGCGCGCGCTGCACAAACGCCGCCGGTGTTGGCGCATCGCTGGCCAGCACGACATCACCGCCCAGCAGTTGCAGCGCGTCGCGCTGCAAGCCGCCTTGCAGCCGGTCGGCAAAAAAGCCCACCGAGGTCAGCGCAGCGACGGCCAGCGTGACGGCCACCAGCAACAAGCGCAATTCACCAGCGCGCACATCGCGCCACAGCGTGCGCCAGCCCAGGCGTAAAAAAGAAAAATCCATGTAAGCCGCTCCGTGTGAACCTGCCCTGTTCCAACCGCTGGTGCAAGGCCGGGTATCTTGCCGCTTTTGCCCCGCAGCTGCTGTAGGCCGTCCATAACGCCTACAACGGCCACAAAAATGCCCAATAAATGCCCAATAAATGCCCAAGGGTGGGCACCGCCGCACAGGGCATACAAGCCATGTATCTGCCGGCAAAAGGCAAGAAGTTACAATCATCGGTTCAGAAATGACCTGCTCGGCCGGCCGAGCGGACTGCTGTCAGCGTTACTTTTGGCGTGATACACGCACAACGGAACGAGGGCGCGGCAATTAGGCCGGCGACGCTTCTCCCTTCCTTGTGTACGCACGCCAGTGGCGCACCCGAGGGTGGATTGGGCCTAGGGCCACTCCACCTGTTTTGCAAATCTCGCAAAAAAGGAATCCTTTTAATGAAAAATTTTCAACAAGTCGTGCCCATTCAGGCCGCTCCCGCTCCGCGCCACACCACCGGTCTGCATCTGATTGGCGACCTGTACGGCTGCATTTGCGACAGCCGCTTGATGCTGGACGCCGCCTACCTCGAAGAGTTTTGTAAAGCCCGTGTGGCCGCTGCCGACCTCACCTCGGTCGGCAGCCTGTTCCACAGCTTTGGCGAAGGCGGCGGCGTCACCGGCGTGGTCGTGCTGGCCGAGTCGCATTTGTCTATTCACACTTGGCCCGAGTCGGGCTACGTCACGCTGGACGTGTACGTCTGCAACTACTCCACCAACAACCGCCCCAAGGCACAAAAACTGTTTGACGAGCTGCAAGCGGCCTTCAGCCCCAGCGATCCGCACCTGCACCGCGTTGAGCGCGCGTAAATGGGCGCCCCCAACACCGCGCCAGCGCCGCGCTACCTTGCCGAGCGCCTGACGCCCGACTTTGGTTTCTACCTGCGCGAGGCCCAGTTGCTGGCGCAAAAGCAGTCGCCGTGGCAGCACATCGAAGTGTTTGACAACCCGTTGTTTGGCCGCGTCATGCGCATCGACGGCTGCTTCATGACGTCCGAGCGCGACGAGTTTTTCTACCACGAGCCGATGATCCACCTGCCCGCATTGGCCCATCCGGGGCCGCGCAGCGCGCTGGTGGTGGGCGGCGGTGACGGCGGCGCAGTCGAAGAGTTGCTCAAATACCCGACGATGGAACGCGTGGTGCTGGCCGAGCTGGACGCCGACGTCGTCGATTTGGCGCGCCAGTGGCTGGGCAACATCCACAAAGGCGCGCTGGACGACCCGCGCATGGAACTGCGCCTCGGTGACGCGCGCGCGCTGATCGAGTCGGGCACCGAGCGTTTTGACCAAATCGTGCTCGATTTGACCGATCCGTTTGGCCCGGCGCTGGATTTGTACACCGTCGAGTTCTACCAAGCCTGCCAGCGCACGCTGCTGCCCGGTGGCGTGTTGTCGCTGCACATGGGCTCGCCCATCCATTTGCCCGACTCGATGGCGCGCATTGCCGCGTCGCTGCAGCAGGCCTTTCCCATCGTGCGCCCGTACCTGCAATACGTGCCGCTGTACGGCACGCTGTGGTGCATGGCGATGGCATCCGACAGCACCGACCCGGCCTTGCTCAGCAGCGCCGAAGTCGATACGCGCATTGCCGAGCGCGGCCTGCAAGATTTGCAGCTCTACAACGGCGCGACACACCAAGCCCTGCTGGCCCAGCCCAACTTTGTGCGCGACCTGCTAGCGCGCCCCGCCGAGCCGATTTACCGGGGCGGCACATTGGCCGAAGCCATCGACCCGGACAGCTTGCCGCCCATTAGCGTCACCGCCGCTTAAAG
>JAGNSH010000008.1 GCA_017988165.1 Giesbergeria sp.
GCCGTGCGCCGCGCGCTGCGCGATGCCGAACTGACGCCGGACGAAGTGCAAGGCGTGGTGATGGTCGGCGGCTCCACCCGGATGCCGCAGGTGCAGCAGGCCGTCGGCGCGTTTTTTGGCCAAACCCCGCTGACCAACCTGAACCCCGACGAAGTGGTCGCTTTGGGCGCCGCGCTGCAGGCCAACCAACTCGCCGGCAACAACACGGCGGGCGACTTGCTGCTGCTGGACGTGATTCCGCTGTCACTGGGCGTGGAAACGATGGGTGGCTTGGTCGAGCGCATCGTCGCGCGCAACGAAACCATTCCCACCGCCAAAGCGCAAGACTTCACCACCTACCAAGACGGCCAGACCGCGCTGGCGATTCACGTGCTGCAAGGCGAGCGCGACTTGGTGCAAGACTGCCGCAGTCTGGCGCGCTTTGAGCTGCGCGGCATTCCGCCGATGGCCGCTGGCGCAGCGCGCATCCGCGTCACCTTCACCGTCGATGCCGATGGGCTACTCAGCGTCAACGCCAAAGAACTGGTGAGTGGCGTGGAAGCGCGCATCGACGTCAAGCCCTCGTATGGCCTGAGCGACGCGCAAATCGCCCAAATGCTGCAAGACAGCTTTGCCACCGCCGCGCAAGACATCCAAGCGCGCGCCTTGGCCGAAGCCGGTGTCGATGCCGACCGCCTGCTGATTGCCACGCAAAGCGCACTGGACGCCGATGGCGATTTGCTCAACGCCAGCGAGCGCGCCGAGGTCGATGCGCTGATGGCGCAGTTGCGCAGCCTGCGCAGCGCCGACAGCACGACTGAAAGCACTGTGGATGCGGCGACGCTGGAAGCCGCCACCCAAGCCCTGGCCAAAGGCACCGAATTTTTTGCCGCCGAGCGCATGAACCGTGGCATTCGCCAAGCACTGGCCGGTAAAAACGTGCAAGCCCTCTAAACCACACTATTTATAAGAAGAGCGACGCCATGCCCGTCATCAAAATCCTGCCCCACCCCGAATACTGTCCTGACGGCGCGGAAATCACCGCCCCGGCCGGCACGTCAATTTGCGAAGCGCTGCTAGAAAACAAAATCAACATCGAGCACGCCTGCGACATGAGCTGCGCCTGCACCACCTGCCACGTTATCGTGCGCGAGGGCTTGAACTCGCTCAACGAAGCCGAGGAAGAAGAAGAAGATTTGCTAGACCGCGCGTGGGGCCTAGAGCCGCAATCGCGCCTGTCCTGCCAAACCATCATGGCGTCGAAAGATGTGGTGATTGAGATTCCCAAATACACCATCAACCACGCCAAAGAAAACCACTGACATGAGCCGGCAGATTTTTCTCGATACCGAAACCACCGGCCTGTCTGCCGAGGGCGGCGACCGGGTGATTGAAATTGGCTGTGTCGAAATGCTGGCGCGCAAGCCCACCGGCAACAACCGGCATTTCTACCTGAACCCGGGGCGCGACAGCCACCCCGATGCGCTGCGCGTCCACGGCATCACCACCGAATTTTTGCGCGACAAGCCGCAATTTTCCGCCGTGGCCGACGATTTGCTGGAGTATCTGCAAGGCGCGGAAGTCATCATCCACAACGCGCCGTTTGACGTCGGCTTTTTGAACAAAGAGCTGGAGTTGCTCGGCCGCGCACCGCTGAAAACAACGGTCGGCAGTGTCATCGACACCATGCTGATGGCCAAGGAGATGTATCCGGGCAAGCGCAATTCGCTTGATGCGCTGTGCGATCGGCTGGGGGTGGATAACTCGGGCCGCACGTTGCACGGCGCGCTGCTGGACGCTGAGTTGCTGGCCGATGTCTATATCTGCCTGACACGCGGCCAAGAAGCTTTGCTGATCGCCGACGACGAGGGCGAAGACGCCAACGGCCAGAGCCTGCCGCGTATCGACTTGCGCGGCATTGACTTGCCAGTGCTGCACGCCAGCGTCGCCGAATGTGCTGCCCACGCGCAAATGTTGGAGCAATTGGACAAGGCCAGCGGCGGCAAAACAATTTGGCGACTTACCCAGAGCGTTGAAAAAGCTGTGCCATAATTTGCGGCTTACGATAAAACGTAAATGCAAACACAAACGGGTGATTAGCTCAGCGGTAGAGCACTGCCTTCACACGGCAGGGGTCACATGTTCGATCCATGTATCACCCACCATTTCTTGACAAGTCCACTTTGCGGGGCTTTTCAACGGGTCGTTAACTCAGCGGTAGAGTGCCACCTTCACACGGTGGAAGCCAGTGGTTCGATCCCACTACGACCCACCAAATCCCCACTAAATATCCATCAATTTTCACGCTGCCTGCGCCAGTGAATACACCGCCACGCCTTCGTTTTGATCGGCTCGATGCCCTGCGCGGCTTGGCAATGGTGTGGATGACGGTGTTTCATTTTTGTTTTGACCTGAGCTACTTGGGCTATTGGGCACAAGACTTTCGCGCCGACCCGCTGTGGACTGGGCAGCGCACCGCCATCGTCAGCCTGTTTTTGTTTTGTGCGGGTTTGGGGCAAGCGCTGGCCGTGCAGCAAGGCCAAAGCTGGGCGCGTTTTGGCCGGCGCTGGGGGCAAATTGCCGCTGGCGCGCTGCTGGTCAGTGCGGGCTCGTGGTTTATGTTTCCGCGCAGTTTTATTTATTTTGGCGTGCTGCACGGCATGGCGGTGATGCTGCTGTTGGTGCGCAGTACCGCAGGCTGTACGGCGCGCAGGGGCCGCTGGCTGTGGCTGGCGGGTGCGGCGGCGCTGCTGCTGCCGTGGGGCGCGCAGTGGGCTTTGTCGGGGCCGCTGGCCGAGTGGGCGGTGTACTTCAATGCGCGCGGGCTTAATTGGCTGGGGCTGGTGTCGCGCAAGCCGTTTACCGAAGACTATGTGCCGGTACTGCCGTGGCTGGGCGTGCTGTGGTGGGGGCTGGCTGCTGGCCAATGGCTGCTGTCGCGCCAGTCCTGTGTGCGTTGGTTGCAAGGGCCTTTGCCCGCGCTGCTGCAACCGCTGGCCACACTGGGGCGCTGGAGCCTGAGCTACTACTTGCTGCACCAGCCGGTGCTGTTGGGCGCGCTGCTGGCGCTGGGCTGGGTGCTGGGGCGCACGCCATAAAAAAACGCGGCTGAGGCCGCGTTTCTTCAAGGCTCAAGGCTGCCCAGTGTTATTCGACCTTGGCCTTGGCGCGCAGTTCTTCTTGGAACTGGGTCAGCTTTTGCTGTTGCAGCTGCTGGGCCACTTGCGGCTTGACTTCTTCCAGCTTGGGCAATTGCGCGTCGCGCGTGTCATCCAAGCGAATCACGTGCCAGCCAAATTGTGTTTTGACTGGGGTTTCTGTCATTTGGCCTTTTTGCAGCTTGATCAGCGCTTCGGTAAATTCAGCGACGTAGCTGCTGGGGGTGGCCCAATCGAGCTCGCCGCCATTGGTGCCAGAGCCTGGATCTTTAGAGTCTTTTTTGGCGATATCGGCAAACTTAGTGCCTTTTTTGATAGCGGCGATGATGGCTTTGGCGTCATCTTCTTTCTCTACCAAAATGTGGCTGGCTTTGTATTCTTTGCCGCTGTTGAGGGCGGCAAATTTGTCGTATTCAGCCTGAATTTCCGCGTCCGTCACCGGATTTTTGGTCTGGTAGTCGTTGAACAACTCGCGGATCAAGATGGTCTGGCGGGCCAGCTCCATTTGTGCTTTGTAGTCGCTTGATTTTTCGAGGCCGCGTTTTTGCGCTTCCTGCATGAAAATTTCGCGGGCGATGGTCTCTTCCTTGATCTGGCTTTCCAGTTCAGGGGTGATGGGGCGGCCAGAGCGCTCGATTTGCTGCTTGAACACTTCAATGCGATCTTTGTGAATCGGCTTGCCGTTCACGATGGCGATGTTTTGTGCCAAAGCGGGCACGGCAACGGTGCCCAACAAAGCGGCGGCGATGAGGCCGGACAGAAGTTGTTTCTTCATTCGAAATCCAAAATAAGAGGGGTCAATTGCAGTCTGACTGGCGGCAAAACAAGAATATTTTCAAGGCTACCGAATCAGAGAATTTCTATCGCAATCGCATGGGCGCCGCGGTCAATAAATTCTTGCAGCGCATCATACACAAGGCGGTGCTGGCGCACGCGCGACAGGCCGGCCAGCAAAGGTGAGGCAATCCGCACCCGAAAATGGGTGCCAAAACCGGTGCCATTGGCACCGGCGTGGCCAGCGTGCAGGTGGCTCTCGTCGATCACTTGCAGCGCCGTTGGCGTGAGGGCCGCGCGCAAGCTGCGCTCCATGGCTGGTGCGGTGATGGCGGTATCTGGGGTGGTCATATTTTTAGTCCTTAACGGGGGCGTCTTTAACGTAGCGGCCCAGAAACAAAGCCTGCGCAATCACAAAGGCAAACATCAGCCCCATGCCGCCAAACAGTTTGAAGTTGACCCAGGTGTTGGTGTCAAAGCTGTAAGCCACCCACAGGTTGAGCACGCCCATGGCGGCAAAAAAGCCTGCCCAAGCCCAGTTCAGCTTGCGCCAGACCGGATCGGGCAGCTCCATTTGCGCGCCCATCAGCCGCTGGATGAGGTTGGTGCGAAAAAATAGCTGTCCGCCCACTAAGGCGCCACCCATCACCCAATACAGCACCGTGGGCTTCCACTTGATGAAGTTTTCGCTGTGAAAGTAGATGGTGGCGCTGCCCAGCACCGTGACCAGCGCCAAGCTGACCCACAGCATGGTGTCGACCTTGCGGCCCTTAACTTTTATCCAAAGGATTTGTGCCAGCGTGGCGACGATGACTACCACCGTAGCCAGCAGCACCGGTGCTTCGGCCATGCCGACTACGCCGCCGGCGACCATAAAGCCCAGCCATTCGGTGGCAGTGCTGGCGGCCCATTCTTTGTGGCCGTCGGCGTACTTGAACATTCCAAAGAAAAGTGCAATCGGCAAAAAGTCAAACAATATTTTCATGGGGCGATTATCACCAAGGCCCCAAGGTGTCGCTGCGTGGGGCCATAACAAAAAACCGCCCCAGCTTGCGCCAGGACGGAACTATGATTTTAATAGCTGCTAGCGCTTGCAGATAAAGGGCTAGAGGCCGATTTGACCATTATTTTGTTTATTTTTGCTTGTTTTTGCTTATTTTTTGGTGCTGTCGTCGCTCAGTTGCGCCAGTGCGGCGTTGCCGCCCAACGACAGCAAACCGGCGTTGGCGTAAATGCCCAGCTTGGCGCGGGTATCGACGATGTCAAGGTTGCGCATGGTCAGCTGGCCAATGCGATCGAGTGGCGAAAACGGCGCGTCTTCGACCTTTTCCATGCTCAGGCGTTCGGGCGCGTAGGTCAGGTTGGGCGACTCGGTGTTGAGCAGCGAGTAGTCGTTGCCCCGGCGCAGCTCCAGCGTCACGGTGCCGGTGACGGCGCGGGCAATCCAGCGCTGGGCCGATTCGCGCAGCATGATGGCTTGCGGGTCAAACCAGCGGCCTTGGTACAAGAGGCGGCCCAGTTTGAGGCCGTTCATGCGGTACTGCTCGATGGTGTCTTCGTTGTGGATGCCGGTCACCAAACGCTCGTAGGCGATGTGCAACAGCGCCAAGCCGGGCGCTTCGTAGATGCCGCGGCTTTTGGCTTCGATGATGCGGTTTTCGATTTGGTCGCTCATGCCGAGGCCGTGGCGCCCGCCGATGCGGTTGGCTTCCAGCATCAGCGCGACCGGGTCGTTGAATTCGACGCCATTGAGCGCTACCGGCTGGCCTTCTTCAAAGCGCACCGAGACTTCTTCGGCCTTGACGGCGACGTCTTCTTTCCAAAAAGCCACGCCCATGATCGGGTTGACGATGCGGATGCCGCTGTTCAAAAACTCCAAGTCTTTGGCCTCGTGCGTTGCGCCCAGCATATTGCTGTCTGTTGAATAGGCCTTTTCGGCGCTCATCTTGTAGCCAAAGCCGTGCTGGGTCATGAAGGCCGACATTTCCGCGCGCCCGCCCAGCTCGTCAATAAACAGCTGGTCCAGCCACGGTTTGTAGATTTTCAGCGCTGGGTTGGTCAGCAGGCCGTAGCGGTAAAAGCGCTCGATGTCGTTGCCCTTGTAGGTGCTGCCGTCGCCCCAGATGTGGACGTCGTCCTCTTTCATGGCGGCGACCAGCATGGTGCCGGTGACGGCGCGCCCCAGCGGCGTGGTGTTGAAGTAGGTGACGCCTGCGGTGCTGACGTGAAAAGCGCCAGCTTGCAGCGCGGCAATGCCTTCGTGGGCGAGCTGGGTGCGGCAGTCGATCAGGCGGGCTTTTTCAGCGCCGTATTCCATCGCTTTGCGCGGAATGTCGTCGTAATCGGGCTCGTCAGGCTGGCCGAGGTTGGCGGTGTAGGCGTAGGGCTGGGCGCCCTTGAGCTTCATCCACAGCAGCGCGGCGCTGGTGTCGAGGCCGCCCGAGAAGGCAATGCCGACCTTTTGGCCGATGGGGAGGTTTTGAAGAATGGTGGACATCAATAATCTTTCAAAAATAATAGCTGCTTGCGCTTGCCATGTAAGGGCTGGAGGCCAAAAACGCTTAAATTTTGTATCCGCCGCGCTTTCAGCCGTAGTGGCAGATGTAGTGGTAGGCGTCGGTGACGCGGATGTCGAATTTTGAATTGGCGGCAATGCTGAAGCGCTGGCCCGGTGCGCTGGTCAGCCACGTGTCGGTGCCGTCCAAGCGGTACTCGCAGCTGCCGGCGACGCATTCCATGATTTCGGCCGCGCCGGTGTTAAACGTCAGCGCCGCGGGCAAGACCACGCCGACCGATTTTTTCGTGCCGTCAGGAAACGTAATGCCGTGGCTGACGCATTTGCCGTCAAAGTACACGCTGGCTTGGGTGGTGACGGAGACGCCGTCGATTTTTTCGGTGGTCATGGGGTGGGGTGCTGCAAGAACAAACCGGCAATTTTAGGCCACCGGCCACCGGGTGTTGCACACCTGGGTGATAGCGGTAAGACGCAAAAAAGAGCCCCGAGGGGCTCTTGGCAAGAAGCGCGGACTGTTTTTAGTGCCGCTTTTAGCGCCAGCGATGGCGCGGGGCGTTGCCGCCGCGGTAGTAGTAGTCCGACTCGATGATGACCGGCGTCACGTATTGCGGCGCTTGCTGGTATTGCTGCTGCTGATAGGGCTGTTCATACGGCTGCGCATAGGGGTTGGTTTGTGTCGAGTAGCTGTGGCCATACGGATAGGGCATGCCACCGTTGCCGTTGCCGTTGTCCAAGGCTTGCACCTGCACGTTGATGGTGCGCCCGGGATCGGTTTGCGTCTGTGTGGTGTATTGGCGCCCAGCATATTCATACACCACGGTGTAGCCGGTGGTGCGGTTTTCGTAATAATTTTGGGTGTAGCAGCGCTGCACGTTTTGGTAGCTGGGCCGGCCATTGCCCTCAATTTGGTTGCCCAGCAGCGCGCCGCCAATCAGGCCTAGCGCGGTGGCTGCTGCGCGGCCGCTGCCACCGCCAATGGCGTTGCCGACCGCGCCGCCAGCCACGGCACCGAGCACAGCACCGCCGCCGGTGGTTTGCTGGCCGGTGTAGACGGTTTGGTTGTCACACACCTGCTGGGGCACGGCCACCTGTTGCACGATAGGCGTGGCCGAGAGCACGCGCGCCTGTTCTTGTGCGCCCGCCAGCGCAGCTGCGCTAGCGAGGAGAGAGAAGAGTGCAATTTGTTTCATCGAAGTAGCCCTTTCGGGTGTTGGCAAGTGGAAGTGTCTTGTTAACGCGCCAGACTGCTAGAAAGTTTAAGCGCTGGCGGCAAATAGTGCTGCCTCAAAGCCAACGGTAATGCGAACCTCGCCGCCTTGGCGCCATTCGACCACGGGGCGTTTGATAGCGCTGGGGTGTGCTTGCAGCAAGGCGCTGGCGCTGGCAGCGTCGCACACACCGGCTTGGGTGGCCGCGTCGAGCTTGCGCCAAGTGGTGCCTTGGCGGTTGACGAGTTTTTCCCAGCCCGCATCGGCCAGCCAAGCTGCCAGCCGATCGGCGGGCACGCCGTGTTTTTTAAAATCGTGGAATTGGTAAGCCCATCCTTGGGCCGTGAGCCAAGCGCGGGCCTTTTTCACGGTGTCGCAGTTGGCAATGCCGAACAGGGTGATGTCTGGGGTAATCATGCGCAGCATCATGCTCTATGGCGGCGCTGGGTGACAATATCGCCCTCTATGCACACCACTATTGACACCTTGGAAGGCTGGCTGGCCCATTGCGAGCGCCTGCACCCGCACACTATTGAAATGGGATTGGAGCGCGTCAGCGAGGTGGCGCGCCGTATGGCGCTGCGCTTTGACTGCCCTGTGATCACTGTCGCTGGCACCAATGGCAAGGGTTCGACCTGCGCCATGATTGAAGCCGTAGCGCGCGAGGCGGGCTACCGCACCGGGGTGTATTCGTCGCCCCACTTAGTGCATTTTGAGGAGCGCTGCCGCCTGCGCGGCGAAGCAGTTGATGCATCAGATTTAATAGCGCACTTCGCAGCTGTGGAGAGCGCTAGAGCCCCAAATGACCCAAAAAACGGCGAAACTATCTCGCTCAGCTATTTTGAGTTCACCACCTTGGCCATTTTGCGTTTGCTCAGCCAAGCGCCGCTGGACTTGGTGATTTTGGAAGTCGGCTTGGGCGGGCGGCTGGACGCCACCAACATCATCGACGCCGATTGCATGGTGATCACCAGCATCGACGTTGACCATGTCGAATACCTTGGCCCCGACCGCGAAAGCATTGGCCGCGAAAAGGCCGGCATCATGCGCACCGGCAAGCCCGTTATCGTCAGCGACCCGGTGCCGCCGCAAAGCGTCATTGACCATGCGCTAGAAATTGGCGCCGACTTGTGGCGCTTTGGTCAAGACTTCAATTTTTCTGGCGACAAGCAGCAATGGGCGTGGGCTGGGCGTGGGCGGCGCTATGCCGGCATGGCCTATCCGGCGCTGCGCGGTGCCAATCAGCTGGTCAACGCCTCGGGTGCGCTGGCAGCGCTGGAAGCCCTGCGCGATCGCATTCCCGTGACGGCGCAGGCGGTGCGCAATGGCTTATCGATGGTCGAGTTGCCGGGGCGTTTTCAAATCATTCCGGGGCAACCGACGTTGGTGTTGGACGTGGCGCACAACGCGCATTCGGTGGCGGCGTTGACGGCCAACTTGGACGCCATGGGTTACTTTCCGACCACCCATGCGGTGTTGGGCGCTATGGCCGACAAAGACTTGGCGCCGATGCTGGCCAAGGTAGCGCCGTTGATTGACCGCTGGTATTTCACGGATTTGCCCACCGCACGCGCAGCCAGTGCGGCTGAGCTGCAACAGAAGTGGAATGCGCTGCAAATGGTTGCTGGCGCTCGGCGCAGCGTGCCTACTGCGACTTTTGCCAGTCCACAAAAAGCACTCGATGCTGCCGTAGCAGCGGCTGACCCCACTGATAGAATCGTCGTCTTTGGCTCGTTTTACACGGTGGGCGGTGTTTTACTCAATGGCACGCCACGCCTGCACTCTAAGCATTTGGGCTGACGGCACGCACCGGTTATTGCAACTTCATGGCATTTTTTAAGTTTCGCTGGCCGGGTCAAAAGCGGCAAGACGACAAGTCGACCCAACCCTCGCGCGCGCAGCGCACCGAGAACATCGATGTGATGCGTCGGCGTGCCCGCCATCGCCTGATTGGCGCTGGGGTGTTGGTGCTGCTGGGTGTGATCGGTTTTCCGATGCTGTTTGACACCCAGCCGCGCCCGATTCCAGTCGATATCCCGATTGAAATTCCAGACCGCAACCGCGTTGCGCCTTTGGTGGTGCCGGCCGGTGCGCCTAACGCCGTGGCGGTGGCACAAGCCCCGACCAGCCAGACCAGTGCAGCGGCCAGTTTGTCGGATGGCGAAGAGGTGGTGGATTCACCGCCAGTGCGCAAGCCAGTCGCTCCCCCTGTGACGCCTGCTGCGCCAGAGCCTAAGCCGGTCGCTAAACCTGAGCCCAAGCCTGAGCACAAACCAGAGCCAAAGCCCGAACCTAAGCCCGAGCCAAAGCCGGAACCTAAGCCCGAACCTAAGCCGCTGCCCAAGCCCGCGCCGCCCTCACACAGCGACGAAGCCGCCCGGGCGCGCGCCTTGTTAGAGGGTCGCACACCTCCGCCACCGGCGCCTGCGCCACCAGCTGCTGCTGCTGGCGCTGCGTCAGAGGGGCGCTACATCGTGCAAGTTGGCGCTTTTGCCGACGTAGAAAAAGCCCGCGAAGCGCGTCTCAAAGTCGAGCGCGCCGGACTCAAGACCTACACCCAGGTGCTTGAGACCAAAGATGGTCGGCGCATTCGGGTGCGGGTCGGGCCTTTGGCCAACCGGGCTGAGGCAGAAAAAGCCGCTGCGCGCATTCGGGCCGTAGATTTGCCCGCCTCCATCCTCACGCTGTAACGCGCCTATGCCCTCTATGGCTGCGCTGGATTTAATTTTTATCGCAGTGCTGCTGCTGTCGATGCTGCTCGGCGCTTGGCGCGGACTGGTGTTTGAAATGCTGTCGGCGCTCAGCTGGGTCGTGGCCTTTGTGCTGGCGCAGTGGTTTGCGGCGGATATGGCGGCGCTGCTGCCGCTGGGCAGTTGGCCGGATGCGGGGCGTTATGCGGCTGGTTTTGCTGTGGTGTTTGTGTTGGCGCTGTTTGGTTGTGGCTTAGTGGCCGCGCTGGCCAAAAAATTGGTCGAGGCCAGTGGTCTGCGCCCGGTGGACCGGGCGCTGGGGGCGCTGTTTGGCGCGGTGCGTGCGGGGGTGATATTGCTGGTCACGGCAGTGCTGGCGCAGCTGACGCCTTTGCACCAGAGCGACTGGTGGCACGCATCAGATGGCGCGCCTTGGTTGTCGGCTGCCTTGAAAGAACTTAAACCGGCGTTGCCGGAAGAATTTGGCAGATATCTGCCGTCGTAAAAGGATTGTTATGTGCGGAATCATCGGCGTCATCAGTAGCGCCCCGGTCAACCAGTTAATTTATGACGCGCTCTTGCTGCTGCAGCACCGTGGTCAGGATGCGGCTGGCATCGTCACCCAGCAAGGGCGCAAGTTCTTCATGCACAAGGCCAAAGGCATGGTGCGTGACGTGTTTCGCACGCGCAATATGCGTGCGCTGCCGGGCAACGTGGGCTTGGGTCAGGTGCGTTACCCCACGGCAGGCAACGCCTACAGCGAAGAAGAGGCGCAGCCGTTTTACGTCAATGCGCCGTTTGGCATCGTGATGGTGCACAACGGCAATTTGACCAATGCGCAGAGTCTGCGCAGCGAGCTTTTTTCTACCGATCACCGCCACACCAACACCGACAGCGACTCTGAAGTGCTGCTGAACGTGTTTGCCCACGAACTTGAGCGCGCCACGCGCGGCGTGCCGCTGGGCACTGAGGACGTATTTACCGCTGTGCGCGCGGTGCACCGGCGCATCAAGGGCTCGTATGCGGTGGTCGCCTTGATTGCCGGCCACGGGCTGGTGGCGTTTCGCGATCCGCACGGTATTCGCCCGCTGGGCATGGGCCGCAGCCAAGACGGCACCGTCATGGTGGGCAGCGAGTCGGTGGCACTAGAAGGCACCGGCCATGTGTTTGAGCGCGATATTGCCCCGGGCGAGGCGGTGTTCATTACGCTGGACGGCCAAGTCCATGCACGCCAGTGCGCCGACGCACCCAAGCTGCAGCCGTGTATTTTTGAGTTTGTCTATTTGGCGCGGCCCGATTCGGAGCTGGACGGCATATCCGTGTACCAAGCGCGTCTGAACCTGGGCGAATCGCTGGCCAAGCGGGTGGTCTCCACCGTGCCGCCGAGTGAGATTGACGTGATCATCCCGATTCCTGAGTCCAGCCGCCCCAGCGCCACCCAGCTGGCTCACTTGCTGGGCGTGCCGTACCGCGAGGGCTTCGTCAAAAATCGCTATGTCGGTCGCACCTTCATCATGCCGGGCCAAGGTGTGCGCAAAAAATCGGTGCGCCAAAAGCTCAACGTGATTGCCAGCGAGTTCAAGGGCCGCAACGTGTTGCTGGTGGACGACTCCATCGTGCGCGGCACCACCAGCCGCGAAATTGTGCAGATGGCGCGTGATGCCGGTGCGCGCAAGGTCTATTTGGCCAGTGCCGCGCCGCCGGTGCGCTTTCCTAACGTCTACGGCATCGATATGCCGACCAGCAGCGAGCTGGTGGCGCACAACCGCACCATCGAAGAAATCCGCGAATCGATTGGCTGCGATGCGCTGATTTACCAAGACGTCGAAGGCATGAAAAAAGCCATTGCCTCACTCAACCCGCATTTGGACGGTTTTGATGCCTCTTGTTTTGATGGTGTCTATGTCACTGGCGATATCACTGTCGAAAGTATCGAGCGCATGAACGCCGACCGCGTGGCGGGCGCAGAAGACGAAGAAGATACCTCACGCTTGGCCTTGCCCAATGCCCAAGAAGCCTAAGGTGCGGGGCACTTTATGAATGACGCTGTGAACCGCGAACTTGCGCCCGATCTGCATCCGGACACGCTGGCGGTGCGCCAGTCGGTGCCGCGCAGCCAGTATGGCGAACACTCAGAGGCGCTGTACCTGACCAGCAGCTTTGTTCAGCCTGACGCCGCCACGGCAGCGCGCCGTTTTGCCGGTGAAGAAGACGGCTACACCTATTCACGCACCGCTAACCCGACAGTGACGGCGTTTGAGCAGCGTTTGGCAGCGCTCGAAGGCACCGAAGCGGCGATTGCTACGTCCAGTGGTATGTCGGCCATCTTGCTGCTGTGCTTAGGGCTGCTGAAAGCGGGCGACCATGTGGTGTGCTCGCAGTCGATGTTTGGCTCGACCATGAACCTGATTGGCAAAGAGTTTGCGCGCTTCGGTGTGCAGTCCACCTTTGTGCCACAAACCGATGCCAGTGCATGGCAGGCAGCCATGCGTCCTGAGACGCGCTTGCTGTTTGCCGAAACGCCCACCAATCCGCTGACCGATTTGTGCGACATCCAAGCGCTGGCCGACATCGCCCACGCCGCCGGTGTGCTGTTGGCGGTGGACAACTGCTTTGCCTCGCCCGCCTTGCAGCGCCCAGCGGCCTTTGGGGCCGATTTGGTGATTCACTCTGGCACCAAATTTTTGGACGGTCAAGGCCGGGTCATGGCCGGTGCCGTATGTGGCCCGCGTGCGCTGGTTGACGGCGTTTTGGCGTCGCTGATCCGCAGCGCCGGCATGAATTTGGCGCCATTCAATGCGTGGGTGGTGCTCAAGGGCTTGGAGACGCTGTCTATCCGCATGAAGGCACAAAGCGCAGCCGCATTGACATTGGCGCAGTGGCTAGAAAGCCACCCCAGCGTGGCGCGCGTCTATTATCCCGGCCTGCCATCGCACCCGCAGCATGCACTGGCCATGCGCCAACAATCGGGCTTGGGCGGTGCGGTGCTGGCGTTTGATGTGCGCGCAGCAGATGCGGTGGATGCGCGCAGCCGCTCTTTTCATGTGATTGACAGCACACGGGTGTGCAGCATCACCGCTAATTTGGGCGATACCAAAACCACCATCACCCACCCGGCCAGTACCTCGCACGGACGCCTGAGCGAAGCGCAGCGCCAAGCCGCTGGTATTGGCCAAGGCCTGATTCGGGTGGCGGTGGGCCTAGAACATATTGACGATTTGAAAGCCGACCTCGCCCGGGGTTTGGACACTGTGACATGACTAAAAAAAATTCTTCTGCCGTACACGTGCGCACGCGCTTTGCGCCGTCGCCCACGGGTTTTATCCACTTGGGCAATATTCGCTCGGCGTTGTATCCGTGGGCCTTTGCCCGCGCTACAGGCGGCGATTTCATCTTGCGCATTGAGGACACCGACTTGGAGCGTTCCTCCCAAGCGGCTGTTGATGTGATTTTGGAGGGCATGAGCTGGTTGGGTATGGATCCGGACGAAGGGCCGTTCTACCAAATGCAACGCATGGATCGCTATAAAGAAGTGCTGGCACAACTGCAAGCTGCCGGCCAGGTCTACCCGTGCTACACCAGCATGGCTGAATTGGATGCGCTGCGCGAAGCGCAAATGGCCGCCAAAGAAAAACCCCGCTACAACGGCACTTGGCGTCCTGAGCCGGGCAAAACCCTGCCGCCAGTGCCCGCTGGCGTGCAGCCGGTGCTGCGCTTTAAAAACCCGCAGGGCGGCGTGGTGGCGTGGGAGGACAAGGTCAAGGGTCGCATTGAAATTCGCAACAGTGAATTGGATGACTTGGTGATTGCCCGTCCCGACGGCACGCCAACTTACAACTTCTGCGTGGTGGTGGACGACATCGACATGGCCATCACCCATGTGATTCGCGGCGACGACCACGTCAACAACACGCCGCGCCAAATCAACATTTTCCAAGCGCTGGGCAAAGTGCCGCCGGTATATGCCCACCTGCCCACGGTGCTCAATGAGCAGGGCGAGAAGATGAGTAAGCGCAACGGCGCTAAGCCGGTGACGCAGTACCGCGACGAAGGCTATCTGCCCGAAGCCATGGTGAACTATTTGGCCCGTTTGGGCTGGAGCCACGGCGACGACGAGATTTTTAGCCGTGAGCAATTTTTGCAGTGGTTCAATCTTGATCATCTGGGCCGCAGCGCAGCGCAGTTTGACGAAGCCAAGCTGCGCTGGGTCAACGCCCAGCATCTGAAAGCGATGGACGACGAGGCGCTGGCCGCACTGGTGGCGCCGCAACTGCAAAAGCGTGGCATGGCCGCTGCCGATCTGGCCGATGGCCGTCTGCCGCGCATTTGTGCGCTGTTCAAAGACCGCTGCGACACCACGGTGGTGCTGGCCGATTGGGCTGCGGTGTTTTATGGCGACGCGGTGCAAGCAGTGCAAGAAGAGCGCGACAAGCACGTCACGCCCGCTGCTGGCCCAGCGCTGGACGCTTTGATCGAGGCATTGCAAGGCGGCGCCGAGGGCGTTTGGGATAAAGCGTTTATCGCCGCCGCCATCAAACAAGTGCTCGCCGCACAGGGCCTGAAAATGCCCCAACTGGCGATGCCGGTGCGCGTGTTGGTGGCGGGTACGGCGCACACACCATCAGTCGATGCGTTGCTGGAATTGATGGGCAGAGAAAAAGTTATTGCAAGATTGAAAAATCATTAAAAAACCTGTCTATAATTCAAGGCTCAGGTGATGGCGGCAAGCAAATAAGCGAGCTGTTGTCCATTGGGGGTATAGCTCAGCTGGGAGAGCGCTTGCATGGCATGCAAGAGGTCATCGGTTCGATCCCGTTTACCTCCACCAAAGATTTTTGTCAGTTCGGAAGTTCCAAGGTTTTGACCCCATCGTCTAGAGGCCTAGGACACTACCCTTTCACGGTAGGTACCGGGGTTCGAATCCCCGTGGGGTCGCCAAGTTTGTAGCGCTTGGTTTGTATGCAAATACAAGCAAAAGCTGCCTACCAGGAGTGGTAGTTCAGTTGGTTAGAATACCGGCCTGTCACGCCGGGGGTCGCGGGTTCGAGTCCCGTCCACTCCGCCAGTTAAAAACCGCTGCAATCGCAAGATTGCAGCGGTTTTTTTATGCCGCCATAAAAGCCGCGCAGCCACAAAAAACCACCGCTGCACATTGGCACTGCGGTGGTATTTTT
Organism: Giesbergeria sp.; assembly: GCA_017988165.1. GTDB lineage: Bacteria > Pseudomonadota > Gammaproteobacteria > Burkholderiales > Burkholderiaceae_C > Simplicispira. Next base: position 15,499 of record JAGNSH010000008.1, read on the forward strand.
GAGCTAAAACAGGCGCTAGCCCTTATGGGGCCTGCGCTTGAAGCTATCTTTTTTGATAGCCTAATTTACCGGGGTGCCAAGCGAATAGCGCCATCGAGGCGAATCACTTCGCCATTGAGCATCTCGTTTTCAAAGATATGCTGCGCCAGTTTGGCGTAGTCCTGCGGTGTACCCAAGCGGCTGGGGAAGGGCACGCCTGCGGCCAGCGCGTCTTGCACTTCTTGCGGCATACCAAACAGCATCGGCGTGCCAAAAATGCCCGGGGCAATGGTCATATTGCGAATGCCGTTGCGGGCCAAATCGCGTGCAATCGGCAAGGTCATGCCGACAATGCCGCCCTTAGAGGCCGCATAAGCCGCTTGGCCGATTTGGCCGTCATAGGCGGCAACGCTGGCGGTAGAAATCATCACCCCACGCTCGCCGGTGGCTTCGGGCTCGTTTTTGCACATGGCATCGGCTGCCAAACGCATCATGTTGAAGCTGCCTAGCAAGTTCACGGTGATGGTTTTTTGGAACGTCCCCAGCGCGTGCGGGCCGTTTTTACCGACGGTTTTTTCTGCCGGGGCAATGCCCGCGCAATTGACCAAACCCATCAGCTTGCCCATAGACACGGCTTGAGCGACCACGGCTTGGCCGTCGGCCTCGCTGCTGACGTCGCAGCGCACAAAGACGCCGCCGATGTCTTTGGCCACGGCTTCGCCCTTTTCGGTCTGCATATCAGCGATGACGACTTTGCCGCCGCGCTCGGCCAGCATCCGCGCCGTGCCTTCACCCAAGCCAGAAGCGCCGCCGGTGACGATAAATACTTTGCCTTGAATATCCATGCTGTGTCTCCTAAATGACGTTAACGTAAGCGTCAATTATGCGGGATACGTGGTTTATTTGAAGCCGACGCGATCAAGCATTTGCTGCACCTTGGTGGTGTTGGCACCGACCGCGCTGATCGGGATAGTCTCGCTCTTGAAGGGCGCGCCCCCGGTCATGGCTTTGAGCGCTGGGTTGGCTACGGTGACGCCCTTGGCGGTGGGCCACTCGTTGTTGCCGTTGGCAAAATAGTTTTGCGCTTCTGGGCTGGCCAGGTACTCCAAGAACTTGACGGCGTTGGCTGGATTTTTGCTGTATTTAGCGACGGCACCGCCGGCAATATTCATGTGCGTACCCCAAGACTGCTGGTTGGGAAACACCACCCCGACTTTATTGGCTACGGCCACATCTTCAGGCTTGGACGAGCGCATCAGGCGGGCTAAGTAATAGCTGTTGGTGACGCCAATGTCGCATTCGCCCGAAGCCACCGCCTTGATTTGGTCGGTGTCGCCGCCTTTGGGCGAGCGCGCCAAGTTGGCCACTACGCCTTGGAGCCATTCTTGGGTTTTTTGCTCGCCCAAATGCTCGGTGATGGCGCCAAACAGGCTCAGGTTGTACGGGTGCGAGCCCGAGCGAATGCACAACTTGCCTTTATTTTTGGGATCGCCCAGCTCTTCGTAAGTGTCTACATCTTCTTTGTTGACCTTGGCTTTGTTGTAAACAATGACGCGCGCGCGGGTCGAAAAACCAAACCACGATACGCCGCCATCTGCCTCGGGCGTGCTGCGCAGGTTGGCGGGAATCGCCTCGTTCAGCAGGGGGGATTGGATGGGCTTGAATAGGCCATCGACCTCGCCCCGATACAGGCGCGCGGCGTCAACCAGCAAAATCACATCGGCGGGCGAGGCCGCGCCTTCGGCTTTTAAGCGCGCCAAAATGCCGGCATCATCGGCATCGACACGGTTAATTTTGATGCCAGTGGCCTGGGTAAAGCCGTTGTAGAGCGCCTCGTCGGTGGCGTAGTGGCGGGCCGAATACAGGTTAACGACATTGTCTTGGGCGTAGGCCGAACTCAGGCTGACCGCTGCCAACAGGGCGCAGGCAGTGGTGCTTACAACGGCAGTTATTTTTTTGGACATGGGTGACAGTTCAAAGAATGAAACAATCCGCGATGATAAGTTAAACGCGAACTATTCGCAATTGCTCGCAATTATTCGGCATGGCTCAGTTCTTTGATTCTGCGATGGCTGGCGCAGCGGCCAAAAAAAAGCCCGGTGGGTACCGGGCTGAAGGGAACATTGAAACTGGCGTTTCTAGAGGATCCAAGGAGACAACGATTGCAATCTGGAAAACGGCGCTAATTAACGCTTGGCAGTGGTGCGGGCCACAGCCGACTTGGCAGCTTCGCTAGCCGACTCGGCGGCAGCGGTGAAATTGGCTTCTGCGGCTTCAGAGGCTTGCTTGACGGCTTTTTGCACCGACTCAAAAGCGTTGGAGGCCACCGACACAGCGTTCTTCATAGCAGCGACAGCGTTTTCCGAGCCAGCAGGGGCATTTTGCGAGGCGGTATCGACCAGCGTGGCAAAGTTGCGTTGTGCTTCGGCGGTTTGGGCTTCGACGGCTTTGGTGAACTCGGCGCTGGTGCCGGTAGCGATTTCGTACAGATGACGGCTGTACGAAGCGGCTTTTTCAGCCAAAGGCTGGAACAGGCCAGCTTGCAGGGCCAGCAGCTCTTGTGCGTCTTTAGCGGCAAAAGCGGCTTGGGCGTTGTTAGCGGCTTCGCTCAGTGCGGCGCGCGAAGCGGTCAGGTTCAATTCGACGAGCTTCTCAACGCCTTCAAAGGCTTTGCTGGTCAGGCCAAACAGCATTTCGATGTTGGCTTTGTGTGCGGCGAGAAGTTGTTCGTTGGTCAAGGACATGAGATCGCTCCAAAGAGTAATTTTAAAAAAGAGGTGGTTTTGCAACGACTCGCATGGCCCTTGTGTAAGACCATGTTGCAGTGCAGCATGGTTTGAATTTTAGGTGTATTTGCACTAAATGCAAGTCTTTTATAAGAGTTTGCCGTAGCGAATAGGTGACGATTGGTATCAAGCGCGTTATTGCCCAGATTACAGCCGTGGCAGTGGGTATGGCGTGTTTAGCGTTTGCGTATGCGCTACTAAAATAATAGCTTATACCGCTGGATTAGCAAGGGTTAACAGCGTTTTTGATACGATGTTTATTACTGTGTTTGGGGCTAAATGATGAGAATTTTTTATGGGCTGATAGCAGCTGCACTGTGGGCTGTGCCCGGTTGGGCGATGGCGGCGGATATGGATGGCAGCACTTTGCCGTTGTGGTGGGGCGTGCCGTTTGCCGGCATTTTGTTGTCGATTGCCCTGATTCCGCTGCTGGCACCGATTTTTTGGCACCACCACTTTGGCAAAGTCGTCCTTGCTTGGGGTTTGGCGTTTTTGCTGCCGTTTGCCGCGTTCTACGGCGCAGATGCGGCGGCGGCCAACTTGGTACACGCGCTGCTGGCGGAATACGTGCCGTTTGTGGTGCTGCTGACGGCGCTCTATACCGTTGCCGGTGGCATTTATATCCGTGGCAACTTAAAAGGCAGCCCGGGTTTAAACACCGCTTTGCTGGCCATTGGCGCGGTGTTGGCCAGTTTTATGGGCACCACCGGCGCGTCGATGCTCTTGATTCGCCCCTTGATCCGAGCCAATGACAACCGCAAGCACAACGTACACGTGGTGGTGTTTTTTATCTTTATCGTTTCCAACGTTGGCGGCTCGCTGACGCCGCTGGGCGATCCGCCGCTGTTTTTGGGTTTTTTGAAGGGCGTTGATTTCTTCTGGACAGTGGCCCACATCTACCAAGAAACGCTGTTTTTGGTGGCGGTATTGCTGGGTATTTTTTATGCCATCGACAGTTGGTACTTTCGCCGCCCCGAAGAGCTGCGCTTGATCGACCCCACGCCCAGCCGCTCTGACACGCTTGATATTGGCTTTGACGGCAAGGTCAACTTTGCTTTGCTGGCGGTGGTGGTAGCGCTGGTGCTGCTGAGCGGCTTTTGGAAGTCGCCGGTAGTGTTTGACGTGGCCGGCACGCCGGTCGGCTTGCCCGGGGTGGTGCGTGATGTGGGCTTGCTGCTGGTGACGCTGGCTTCCTTGATGCTGACACCGGTCAAGGTACACAGCGACAACCAGTTTGGCTGGGCGCCGATGCAAGAAGTGGCCAAGCTGTTTGCTGGCATCTTTTTGACCATCATTCCGGTGATTGCCATGCTTAAAGCCGGCGTCAATGGGCCGTTTGGCGCCATTGTTGCGGCGGTGACCCGCCCGGATGGCACGCCCGATCCGGCGATGTACTTTTGGGCCACTGGGCTGCTGTCGTCGTTCCTAGACAACGCACCGACCTATTTGGTGTTCTTCAATACCGCAGGGGGTGATGCCGCCACCTTGATGACAGCGTTGGCGCCGACCTTGGCCGCCATATCTGCCGGCGCGGTGTTTATGGGTGCCAATACCTATATTGGCAATGCACCCAATCTGATGGTCAAAGCCATTGCTGAAGACCGTGGTGTGCGTATGCCCAGCTTCTTTGGCTATATGTTGTGGTCGTGCGGCATTTTGTTGCCGCTGTTTATCGTTATGACCTTCATTTGGTTTCGATAATCGGCTCGGTGCAATTAATTTAACTTAAAACCGCCTCAATCCCTTGTGGGGTAGGCGGTTTAAGCTATCAAATTTGATATTTTTATTTGCAGTCGAGCTGATAAAAATCGCGCACCAAGCACCACGCCTCTTGCGCGGTGTCAACGTAGTGGAATAAGGCCAAGTCAGCTGGGGAAATGGTGCCTTCTTCGACCAGCATTTCAAAGTTGATAAAGCGCTTCCAGTAGCTGCTGCCAAACAGCACGATGGGCACCGGCTTGGCCTTGCCGGTTTGCACCAGGGTGAGCACTTCAAACAACTCATCGAGCGTGCCAAAGCCGCCCGGAAACGCCACCAGCGCCTTGGCACGCATCATGAAGTGCATTTTGCGCAGCGCAAAGTAGTGAAACTTAAAGCTCAGTGTCGGCGAGATGAAGCGGTTGCCGCTTTGCTCGTGCGGCAGCACGATGTTGAGCCCCACGTTCAGGGCGCCGACATCGTGCGCGCCACGGTTGGCCGCCTCCATGATGCCGGGGCCGCCGCCGGTGCAGATATACAGGCGGTTTTCTGCGGTTTGGCGGTTGCTGTGTTCGGCCACCATGCGCGAGAACTGGCGCGCTTGCTCGTAATACACCGCGTTGCGCACGGCGCGCTCGGCCAGCAGCAGCGCTTGGGCATCGCCGCTGATGCGGGCGTGCTCTTGTTGCGCGGCGGCCTCGTCGGGGGCGACAAAGCGGGCGCTGCCATAGACCACCACGGTGTGCTCTACGCCTTGCTCGGCTTGGCCCAGTTCGGGCTTGAGCAGTTCGAGCTGAAAACGGATGCCGCGCGCCTCGGGACGGAACAAAAATTCGGGATCGGCAAACGCCATGCGGTTGGAGTCCGCTTGCAGCGGATTGCCGTTGTGCGATTGCAGGTGCAGCTCTTGCCAGGCATCGGCCAGCTTGTATTCGTTGAGTTGGGTGTTGGCTTCCATGGCGCAGATAAAAATGGTGAAAAAAGCCAATTATGCTGGCTGGACGCGCGCTTGCAGCTATGAAAACAAGAGTGTTTATCGGCCCCCACTGCTCCACACCAGCGCCACTGTCACCGATTGCAGCCCCAGCCACGTCAGCAGCAGCGAGCCCAGCAGGTGCAAGCTGGTGTGGCCCAAGGCCAGCGCATAGCGCTGCTGCTGTAGCAGGGCGACGGCTTCAGCAGAGAAGCTAGAAAACGTCGTCAGCGCACCCAAAAAACCCGTGATCAGCGCCAGTCGCCACGCTGGATCGAGTTCGGGCAGGTGGTTGAGCAGCGCCAAACTGACGCCAATCACATAAGCGCCGATGGCATTGGCCGCCAGCGTGCCCCAGGGCAGCGCGCCACCGGGACTGAGCCACAGCCCCAAGCGCCAGCGCGCCAATGCGCCCAGACTGGCGCCACAACAAATAGCCAAAATATGCAGCATAAGCTGATAATAATAGAGCCAAATAGCCATCAAGCCCCCTATTTGTAAGCGCTATTAGCTCACTTTTTAATAGTATTTTTTCTTAAATTTTTATCGTATGTTTGACCGATCCGAGCGACAGATGTGCGATGGAAACCGCCTTGCGCCAGCAGGTGTTTGTCGCCGGCGACCCCCAACGCGACCAAGTGCTGCGCGGGCAGGCGCGCACAATTTATAACGTGTGCCACCAGACTTTTTTCAGCTCTCCCCAGCCGATCGATCTCAGTGTGTCGAAATCGAGCTACTGGGCCGTGCGCTGCAACGACGATGTGGCCACCACCGACTTGCCGACCTGGAACGCCTTCGTGCGCAGCACCACGCTGGCCGCGCCGCTGCACACCAAACTGGAAAACCCTTGCGCGTACTGGGGCGGCCCGCGTGTCACCAAACCCAATGTGGCGGCCATGTAAGGGCTGCAGGTGCTGATGGTGCAATCGCAGCACGACGGTGCCACCTCCAGCGCCGGGGCCCATCACTTCTTTGCGCAGCTGCCCAACGCGCGGCGCGTTTATGTGCCCAATGAGTTTCAGTACGGCCTGTTTTCCTACGCCGACGCCTGCGTAGACACCAACGTGGTGCGCTATCTGCTGGGTGAAGCGCCGCCAGAGCGCGAAACCACTTGCCCGGCCCAGCCGCTGCAGCAAGATGCGGCCCCCGCTGCCCCCAAAGCGGCCGTGCGTTCGATGGCCGCGCCTGGCCCAAGCCACGGCAGCGCCGCCGAGCCGCCGACCTACCTCAACCCCGAGGAAGCGAAAAAGCTCATCGACCATTTCAAAGCCGGCATTGGCCGACGCCCCTGAGTGGGTAGCGGTTCAGCCGCTGGATAAAAACAATAGCTACTAGCGCACGTATTGATTAGCTTTCAGCCTCTTTTTATGCTGAAAGCCAATAGATACGTGCGCTACGTGCTCACTTTTTTATGGGGATGGAGGGTTTAGCGGCCGGCGTTGGGCGTGCGCTGGGGCGGGCTGCTCAGGCTGGGCGGGACATCTTTGCCCATTTGCCGCGCGCGAAACAGGCTGGCGCGCATCAAAAAAATGGTGGTAATCGGCACCGTGACAGCAATAAACACCGCAATCAGCAGCAGGTGCACCGCCAAACCTTGGCCCCGGAACGAGAAATACAGCAGCGCGCCGTACATCACGCACCAGCAGCCCAGCGTGGCGATGATGGCCGGGGCGTGGATGCGCTCAAAAAAGCTGCGCAGCCGCAGCAGGCCAAACGAGCCGAGCAAGGCGACCAGCGCGCCCATCAGCACCAGCGCTGCCACGGTGATTTCGGCCCACAGCGGCAACAGCGGCGCGAGTGTTTCCAGCGGCGCAGTCATTCAATCACCTCGCCGCGCAGCAAAAATTTGGCCATGGCGGTCGAGCCGACAAAGCCCAGCACCGCTATCAACAGCGCTGCCTCAAAGTAGCTGCTGCTGTCGTCCATCAGGCCCAGCACCAGCATAGCCAGCATGGCGTTCAGATACATACAGTCCAGTGCCAACACGCGGTCTTGCGCGGCGGGGCCCATCAGCAGGCGCACCAACGTAAAAGCCATGGCCAGCAGCAGCATCAGCAGCGCCAAGGGCAGCGCCCACGACAAAATCGGCGTCATTCAAAAATCTCCATCAGCGGGCGCTCGTAGCGCTGTTTGACGTGGGTGGCAATGGCGTCGGCGTCGTCCACCTCCAGCACGTGCAGCAGCAACATACTGCGGTCCAGCGACAGCTCGGCCCATGCCGTGCCGGGGGTGATGCAGACAATGGTTGCCAGCACTGCCAGCGCGTTGGGGTCGCGCAGTTGCAGCGGTACATGGACAAAGTTGGCTGGGTAGCGCGGCGCGCTGGGCGAAAGCAGCAGGCGCATCACGCCGATGTTGGACTGCACCGTGTCGGCCATCACCGCCAGCACCAGCCGCAAGATAGCGCCGGGGCGGCGAATGCGCACCGGCAGCGGACGCAACCCCGCCGTCAGCAGTGGAATGGCGATGGCTAAAACGACGGCCAGCAGCAGGTGGCCCCAGCTCAGGCTGTGGTTGAGCAGCAGCCACAGGCACAACAGCGCTAGCGACAGCAGCGGGGTCGGCAAGAGGCGCTTCATGGTTGGGCCTTTGGCTTGGCCACCGGCTGCGCCGACAAGATGGCGCGCACATAGGTGTCGGGCGCGTGCAGCGCGTTGGCGGTGGCTTGGGCAAAGCGCATCACCGGCGCAGCGCCAAAGGTCAGGGCAATGCAGGCGGCCAGCAGCGCGGCAATTGGCAAGCCCTCCAACACGCGTAGCTGGGGCGTCGGTCGGTCGTGCGCCGCCCAAAAATGGCGAATGCCGGCGCGCGACAAGGCAATCAACGCCAGCAGGCCCGAGGCAATCAGCACCGCCATAAACGTCCAGCCGACCCAGCCTGGCCGCAGTCCGACCGATGATCCCAAGCCCAGCGGATTGAGCAGCGCCGTCAGCATGGTGACTTTGCCGACAAAGCCCGACAGCGGCGGCAGTCCGGCAATGAGTAGCGTGCAGGCCATGAACGACAGGCCGACAAAGGCGGCGGCAGCCGGGATGGCGCGCCCGACCAGCACTTCTTCTTTGTCGTCCAAGTTGGCGCCGTCAGTGGGCACCAGTTCGGCGTTCAAAAATGGTGCGGCGTCGGCGCGCGGCTCGTAGGGGTCGGCGCTGTCGTCGGTGTTGCGCCAGCGGTCGATGACGTCACTGAGCAAAAACAGCGCGCACACCGCCAGCGTCGAGCTGGGCAAGTAGTACAGCAGGCCTGCCGTCAGGCCGTTTTGGCCAAAGCCGATGGCCGCCAGCAAGGTGCCCGATGAGACGATGGCTGCATAACCCGCCAAATGCCCCAGCCGCTGCGAGCCGAGCATGCCAATCGCCCCAAAGGCCATCGTCACCATGCCCCCGCCCACCAGCCACAGCCCGCCAAACAGCGCTGACGGCCCGGCCTCGCTACCAAACACCAGCGTCCACAGCCGCAAGATGGCGTACACCCCCACCTTGGTCATGATGGCAAACAGCGCGCCCACCGGGGCGGTGGCGGCGCTGTAGGCCGGCACCAGCCAAAAATTCAGCGGCCAGACAGCAGCTTTAATCAGGAAAGCGGTGGCCAAAATGCCAGCGGCGGCGTGCAGCAAGCCCCGGTCAGCCTCAGCCACTTGGGCGACGCTGCGCGCCAAGTCGGCCATGTTGAGCGTGCCGGTCAGGCCGTACAGCATGGAAACGCCCACCAAAAAAAGCGACGACGCGGCCAAATTGATGGCAATAAAGTGCAGCCCCGCCTGCACCCGCGCCCGCCCCGAGCCGTGCAGCAGCAGGCCATAAGACGCGGCCAGCATGATTTCAAAAAAGACAAACAAGTTGAACAGGTCGGCCGTCAAAAACGCGCCAGCCAAGCCCATCAGCTGAAACTGGAACAGCGGGTGGTAATGCACCCCGGCTCTATACCAGCGCGCCGAGCCGTACAGGGCAGCCGCCAGCCCGACCGCGCTGGTCAACACCAGCATCAGTGCCGAGAGCCGGTCCAGCGCCAGCGCAATGCCAAACGGTGCCGGCCAGTTGCCGGGCAAATACACGCCCATGCTGGCCGGCTCGCCCTGTTGGTGCGCCCAGACCAATAAGGCGCAGGCAATCACCAAACCCAGCAGGGTCGAGCCCAAATTCATCACCAGCTTGGTGCGGTGCTTTTCTTCGGGCAGCAGCAGCATCAGGGCGGCGCTCAGCAGCGGCAGCAGGATGGGCGCGAGCATCAGGTGCGGCATCCACGCCGCTAAAAAGGTGGGTTCGCTCATGCTGCGTCGCTGGGGTGGGGCAGGTTGCGCGATGCGGGTGGCTCGTCACCATCGACGTGGTCGGTGCCCGATAAGCCGCGCGAGGCCAGCAGTACCACCAAAAACAGCGCCGTCATGGCAAAGCCAATCACGATGGCAGTCAGCACCAGCGCTTGTGGCATTGGGTCGGCGTAGTGCGCGAGGTCTTGTGCCATGCCCGGTTGCAGCACCGGCGCTTTGCCCGTCGCCAATCCCAAGCGGCCCATACTGAAGATAAACAAGTTGACGGCATACGACAGCAGAGCCAAGCCCATGATGATTTGAAAGGTGCGCGGGCGCAGCAGCAGCCACACGCCCGAGCCGGTCAACACGCCAATCGCCAGCGCCAATACCAGTTCCATTACACGGCTCCTTGTTGGGTTGTTGTCGCAGCCGCTTCTTCGGCCAAGCGCGCATGAAAACGGTGGCCGCGCACCGATTGGTGGGCGATGGAGGTCAAAATCAGCAGCGTCGCGCCGACCACCAGCACATACACGCCAAGGTCAAAGAAAGTCGCGCTGGCCAGGTGTATCTCGCCCACCAGCGGCAAGGTGAGATGGGCGGTGTGGGTGGTCATGAAAGGGTAGCCAAAAGCCAGCGGGCCCAGCCCGGTGGCCAGCGCGCACAGCATGCCTGCGGCAATCCAACGCCGGGGACTGAGGGGCAAATGTGCCTCCACCCACTGTGTGCCCGAGACGATGTATTGCAGCAACAGCGCCACCGACATCACCAGTCCGGCGACAAAGCCGCCGCCCGGTTGGTTGTGGCCGCGCATAAACAAATACACCGACAGCAGCACGGCAAACGGCAGCAGCAGACGCACCAGCACAGCTGGCACCATCAGGTAGCCGATGGCGGTGTCTGCCGCTTGGCGTGGGTTGATCAGGTCGGTCACCAGGTCGGCTGGCAGTGCGCGCTGTTGCTCGGGCAAGTCCATGATTTCGGGTGCGGGACGAAAGCGCCGCAGCAGCGCATACACCGTCAGCGCGACGATGCCGAGGACGACGATTTCGCCAAAGGTGTCAAAACCGCGAAAGTCCACCAGCATCACGTTGACCACGTTGCTGCCACCGCCGCCGCTGAGGGCGTTTTCAAGGAAGAAGGTCGAGGTGCTTTCGGCA